>JAYSPU010000062.1:0-7618 GCA_043721935.1 Bacteroidota bacterium
ATCAGTGCAAAGTCTTTTTACCAGACAAATTCAAATCAGGCGTATGAATTATATAAAATCACGCGTGACTTTGCCGGCCTGACAGGAAATGAAAACGTATATGACCTTTATACAGGAACAGGAACCATTGCGCTATTCGTTTCAAAATTTGCTAAAAAAGTAACCGGAATTGACTTTGTCGAATCAGCCATTGTGGATGCCAGAAAAAATGCAATTCAGAATGGAATTACCAATGCAACGTTCTATTCAGGTGACATGAAAAATCTCCTTAATGACGATTTTATTGCTAAAAATGGCAAACCGGATGTTATCATCACCGACCCTCCACGCTCGGGAATGCACCCTGATGTAGTCGAAACAATAAATAAAAGTGGCGCTGAAAAGATAATTTATGTAAGTTGCAATCCGTCTACACAAGCTCGTGATCTTCAAATACTTGATGCAAACTACTTAATCCGTCACATCAAGCCTGTAGACATGTTTCCGCACACTACACATGTTGAAAACGTAGTGTTGCTGGTGAACCGAAACAGTTAATGTGCGTATACTTTTGAACTCTAAACCATAAAGCAATGAAAAGTCTTCTCCCGGCTCTTTTCGTGTTTTGCCTGGTAACTTCGGCACAATCACAAGACAGTTTTACTGACACTCCCGTTTCAGATCCGGAGCAACGACAGCTTGAATGGTGTTTTCAATATTCCAATTTGCTCGGATACGATATCAATTACATTTCAAATCCCAGGCTGTATATGAACATCAGTGACTGGCTAGGAACTCCCTATCGTTATAGTGGCAATAGTCACTCAGGCATTGATTGCTCAGGCTTTGTGGCTGAAATGTATGTGCAGTGTTTTCAGAAAAAAATGAATGGTTCAGCCAAGGACATGTTCGATGCTTCCACACCACTCCGCCGATCTGAATTGCGTGAAGGTGATCTTGTTTTTTTTAAAATCAAAAAAGGTCGAGTTTCACATGTTGGAATTTATTTGGGCCAAAACAAATTTGTTCACTCCAGCACACAAAACGGTGTTATTATCAGTGATTTAAATGACAAGTATTACGATAAATATTTTTACAAAGGCGGAAGAGTCGGACTATAATGGAACAACGAACACTTTTATTGGACGATACACAAATCAATAACCGAATCAACCGGATTGCCTATCAACTCTACGAAGATCACGTTGGCGATTCAGAGATTATCCTTGCGGGTGTGGTTCAAAATGGTTTTTTACTGGCAGAAAAAATAGGCGCTGTTTTGGCCACTATTTGTTCATTAAAAATTACACTCTGTCCTGTTACATTGGAAAAACATAATCGGCTCAATACGGATGTAAAAATTCCGCTTTCTCCTGAGTCTTTAAAAGGAAAATCAGTTGTATTGGTTGACGATGTTCTTAACAGCGGACAAACATTGTTTCATTCGGTAAAACCATTCCTGTTAACAGAAGTGAAAAAACTCAGAACAGTGGTGTTAATAAATCGAAGTCACTGTAAATTTCCAATCAAACCTGATTTCGTCGGACTTGCCCTGGCTACGACTTTGCATGAACATGTCAGTGTGGAATTTGATGGAAAAAAAGTAACTGCCTGGCTTAGCTAGATTTTCTTTTTACAAACGATTTAATTTCTTCAGCAAGAAGCTTTACATTCAAGCTGGCAGCATTCACTGTAATCATCGATTGAGTATAATATTTCGAACGAACGGCCAGATGTCCGCTGATCTGTTCCATCAATTCTATATCGCCCAAATTCTCAATCAATGGTCGGCCTTGTTTAGATGCCGATAAGCGGTGAAAAAGTAATCCTGCATTTGCCTGAAGATAGACTGTAACTCCATGTTTATTCATCCATTCCATGTTATCAAAAAAACAAGGTGTCCCTCCGCCTGTTGCAATAACGGAAGACGAAACATCCGCTGTTTTACGGAGTGCTTCCTTTTCAAGAAGTCGAAAATAATCTTCGCCACTTTCAGCGAAAATAGTCGAAATACTTTTTCCAAGTTGCTGACTGATCAATGCATCCAAATCGAATGACTGATATTTCAATAGTTTAGAAAGCGCATCGGCTGTTTTACTTTTGCCACTGCCCATATAACCGATCAGGTAAATATTCATCAATAAAAATAAATGGAAGAAATCAATCCTGTAATCTGGAGTGAACGATTAACAAATGACAGGACGGATTAAGGAGTGTCTTCTCCATACTATCGCTGAAAATGCGATCAAAGATCCGCAAGTGATGATCGGCTGAATTTAGAATTAGTAAATCCGCTTTATTACGAAAGGCAAAATCATTCGGAGAAAGGCCTCCGCTGTTTTGAAACATTACATTTACTGAAGTATGTTCCAACGCTGTTCGGAGAGGACTGGACAATTTTCTTTGTGCCTGCGTATTCTCAACCTGGACAAGTCCGTCGCCACTATCATTCCCATCGTCAACTAATACAAGTTGAGCAGATTTCTCTTTTTCAGCAAGATATAATCCTGTGGAAATACTATATTCAGTTTTTAAATGGTCACTTAGATTTACATGTATGTTCTCATAAGAACCATTTGGAGTTTGGTTACAAAAAAGCAGAACCGAACATTTTGCACGAGTAGCAAGTTCAATAGCAAAACGACCTGCCGGTAATTGAAAGTTTTCCTTATCCGAACAACCTGCTATAAGCAAATCAACCACTTCATGTCTGCAAACCTGTAATAAAGAGGCAGCGTCTCCGGCTTGTTCCCAGTAAATTCTTGAATTGCCATCGTGAAATCCATTTTCCGATAATACATTCCCTAATCTTCTTTGTTTGTCACTTGTTTTTTTTCCTGCATGAATAAAGACAGCTAAAGCTCCATGCAAATAACAAATACGCTTCGCCTCTGCAATCATCGTTTCTAGACCGGTAGAAAAAGAAACAGCGACAGCAATGGTTTCAAATGGAAATGGTGAGCGACCTTTTATCATAAAATTACATATAGGAAATATAGTAATTAATACCATTAACCTGCTAAAAAAGTTCAAAAAGAATGAACAGTTCCAATGAAAAAACAAGAATAACGATTATTTAGACTGATGCATCACTTTTCGTAAACGAATGTTGAGCAATTCAACAATCAACGAAAACGACATTCCGAAATAAATGTAATTTCTTTCGATATGAAGGTGAAAACTCTCGATAACCAACATACCTCCTATCGCCAGTAAAAAAACCAGCGCCAGTACTTTCATTGTAGGATACTTTGTAATAAAATCAGAGACAAATGGAGCAAAGAAAAGCATAACCAACATAGCGATTACTACCGCTGTAATCATAACAGGAAGATCATTACTAAGTCCGACAGCAGTTAAAATCGAATCGAAAGAAAAAATAATGTCAATCAACGCGATTTGAATAATAGCCTGACGTATGGTCATGAGACGAGTTTTCTTTTGTTCTTCTGTATATTCTTTTGAATATAATTTATCCTTAATTTCCATTAATGTCTTGTAAACCAAAAATAAACCTCCGGCAAAAAGGATCAGGTCTCTTCCACTCACATTAAATGAACCAATTGAAAACAAAGGGTGAACAAGTCTGACTAACCAGGAAATACCCATTAATAAGATAATTCTAAAAATCAGCGCCATGGAAAGTCCCAGTACTCTGGCCTGTCGTTGGTTGGCTTTAGGTAAATTAGAACAGATAAGTGCAATGAAAATAATGTTATCTATTCCCAGTACAATTTCTAAAAAAATCAATGTGGCCAGGCTTATAAAGCCGGGAATGGTGAACAAATTTAACAGCATATTACGCTAATCCCTGATTATTTGGCTCAAACCTACTCAGTTTTTTTTACTTGACCGTTGATTTTTTACAATAAATTATTAATTTTCACACATATTAATCTACTGAATTTTCCTGAAAGCCTTTTTATCGGCTTAAATTTCCCAAATGCGTATACTCTACACTACAATTATCTTCTCCTTGCTTTTATATGGATGTGCTAAAAAATCCGAACACGAAAACGGACTTATATTTTGCAACGATGATTATTTGAATCATTCAAGAGCTATTCTGGATAGCTTATTGTTTCATGAAAATCTGGATGCAATGGTAGACATGTACGATAAGCATGCTGTCTGTCTTTTTGGCAACATGGACGAAGCAAATGGAATATCAAACATTCGCAGCATGTATGAAAAAATGTTTGCAGACAATGATTCTATCATCATAAAATCAACAGTCAATGAGATCATGTCTGAAAAAGCTTGGGCTATAGAACGAAGTGCTTACACCGTTTCTTTTAAACCGATCGCTTCACCGAACAAGGTATACATGAGTGGCCGCATTGTTACTTCCTATCAAAAAGTAAAAAATCAGTGGCTAATAATCTGGCAGATCAGTAACCAATCTCCGGTTCCCGGATTAGATTCATCCAATGTTTCTATAGAACACAAAGAAATTTAATTCCTGAATCAGGTACCGCTTTTTTTCTGATAAACGGATAACACCCTTGCTGAAGGTTCTTGTATATCACCTGACCATTTTGGCAACCAGTAGTGTTGGATTATATGCCACTGCTCTCCAAAATGTTCTTTAAATTTCTTCATGTAATAATATGCTTCTTTAGTTGGAGCAACCATTGTCGGATGTAATTGATTTCGCTCTTCATTGAATTCAGCATCACTTACTTTCTCATTGATAAATTCCTGCACCCATTGAAACCAGGATTTTTCTTTTCCCGAAACTCCGTCTGAGAATGCTTCTTTTTTTCTCCATAAAACTTCGTCAGGCAAAATGGACGGATTCTTAAAAGCAGTTCCATAAGCAGAACGGAAAAAATGTTTTTCCATTCGCTCGGCTAGTGGTACTTTCCAGTTTGGTGGAAGACTTCTGAAAAAATCTACCACATCCCGGTCTAAAAAAGGAACGCGTGCCTCTAATCCATGACACGATATAGCTCTGTCAACTCGTAATCCATCGTAAAGATGAATCTCATCCAACAACCGGTAATGATCTGCCTGCGCCGATTTTTCATCCGGGTGTAAATAGAAATATAAATATCCCATTTGTCCCTCATCAGCTCCGTCGCCATTGAGTACCACTTTTACATCTGTCTTTGCACGAATGTATTTTCCAATTAAATATTGTCCGACACTTGCTCTGATAGTTGTGATGTCATACGTCTCCGTTGCTTTTATCACTTCATCTATTGCAGCCAATCCTTCTTCCGGTGTAAAGAAAATGACATGGTGTTTAAGATTTCCGTATTGCTTTTGAATGTGATCGGCTACATTTCGAGCAAAAGCAATATCAGTTCCTTCTTTCATACCAATACTGAATGTACTCAGGATTGCATTCGGATCTTTCTCATGCAGCAAACGTGCTGCAACTGCACAAACAAGACTCGAGTCTAATCCGCCACTCAACAAACATCCAAGCGGACGATCAGCGATAAGTCTTCGCTTAATTGCTTCTTCGAATAAATGAACGGCTTCTTTATAATGCGATTCCTCAGCTCCGGTTGCAGAATGGTTTACAATTTCCGGCCAGTACTTTTTAAAAACGGGAGCAGATCCGGGTTTCCATTCCAAAATACTTTTCTGAGGAAAGCGTTCGACTTTTTTAAATAGTCCGGACAACCCGCCTAACAAACTGCTGATGGCAAACGATTGATTAGAATCTTCCGTGGCATAAAACACAGGGCGGACTGACAATGGATCTGTGGAAACAGTTACACCGATTAATTCTTCGCCATGCATTTCAATTATTGCAAAACTATACTCGCCATGTAATGCTTTGTTTAATCTGTCAATATCGTAATTGAACTTTTTATATAAAGGCAAAATAATAGCACAGTCTGATCCTGTTTTTGAAACAGAAAGAGAATGTTCATCAATGAGATCTCTGAAATTATAGATCTCTCCATTACAAATCAGATAAAACGTTCGTTCTCCATCAACCAAATGAAATGGTTGATCTCCGTCAATTGCAAGACCGTTAATAGCCAGCCTGTGAAAGCCGATAAAACTATTTTTATTCTTAACCGTCAAGCTCCTATCCGGGCCACGATTAATGAGCTTTTCAAATGAAGAGTAAAGAAGCGCAGGAGATAAATGCTCAGCCATTTGACCGAATACTCCGAAAATTCCGCACATAAGGTGTTGGTTTAAATTAAAAAGGCGTGATTATTCAGCAATAATATAAATATAGAGGCGACTAAGAGAACTATTTTTGGCCAAATATCACATTTTTTCTTTCTTTTTTGATTGAATTCTCTTTTGAGGAAAAGCACAACTGCTAAATATCCAATCAAGAGATGTGTTCGAAACGAATAATGCTTTGTAAAAACGGAGGATTCCGACTACTCAAATTTGTTTTCAGCATTCTTCAGTAAAAATCTTCAAGTACACTTATCAAAAAAATCATTTTACAACCAAAAAGGTTGAATGATTTTTCATTTTTTAACAGTACTCACGGATATAACCGAAAAATAAGAGGATAAAAGAATTAAATCTTACATCTGTTCGATTCTCCCTCTTTTGCATGACTTGACCCTACCCACTTATAATAGTTTAGGCCTTATAACGCATTCAGTTTCCGGAACTGTTTCGGACTGTTTGAAAGTCAAGTACTATGAATCGTTTTTTACTAATAAGAATTATCCTTGGAATTGCATTTTTACAAGGGACATTCTATGCCATTCCGGCAAAGGCAAGTCATACGATGGGAGCGGATCTTACGTATCAATGCCTCGGTGGAAATACTTATAAGGTAACCGTTTCTTTCTACCGTGATTGCATTGGTATTGCAGCACCAACAAATCCATTTGTAACGATTACTTCTGCTTCATGTGCTCAAAGTTTGGGTGTAACCTGCTATCCACGTGCAGGCACCGGACAAGAAGTAACTCCAACCTGTTCCAGTGCCGTTACTACGTGTAATGGCGGATCTTTTACCGGTATTCAGGAATGGGTGTATGATGGGATTGTAACACTTCCTATGCAGTGTACCGATTGGCGATTTGGATATTCATTGTGTTGCCGTAATGCAGCGATTACTACAATCAATACTCCAAGTACCAGTACTTTCTACATATATGCAACTCTAAACAATGTCATTACTCCTTGTAACTCATCACCTACCTTCTCCAATAAACCGGTTCCATTTCTTTGTTTAGGACAACAATTTTGTTTTAATCATGGTGCTTATGATGCCGATGGTGATTCATTGGCTTATTCTTTAATTACACCATTGCAAACAGCAACAACGCCTGTTACTTATTTGGCACCATATAATGCAGCCAATCCACTTAATTCTTCTCCCGCTACTGCATTCAATACAGCAACCGGAGATATTTGTCTTACACCTCAAGCCTTGGAAGTTACAGTCATGGCTGTATTAGTTAAAGAGTACAGAAATGGTGTATTAATCGGAACTGTAGAGCGTGACATTCAGATTACAGTCATGAATTGCAATAACAACCTTCCATCACTTTCCGGTATAAATGGAACAAATAATTTCAGCATGACGATTTGCGCAAATGAGGCGACATGCTTTAATATATTCTCCAGTGATCCGGATAGTGGTCAAACATTAACGGTTGATTGGAACAATGGAATACCGGGTGGAACTTTCACAACAGGA
>JAYSPU010000063.1:0-10635 GCA_043721935.1 Bacteroidota bacterium
TTTCAAAAACCAAATGGAACTGGAGGAACATCAATCGATGTGGATATTTGTGGTAGTAATGGAACCGTAAATGTTACCGATGGAATTATGCAATTTGGAAATGGTTCAACAGCTGCTAATGCTTCCTTTAACTTTAAGCCATATTCTTCCTCTACGTATCCTCATATCGTAATCAAAGGTCCTACGTTGAATGGGACTACATTGTCAACTTCGGCCGGTAGTAATAACAGTGCTCCTTTTCAACTACTCAGTTTACGAATTGAACAGGGTAGTACTTTTGATAATCGTTCATTTTCTCCTGCTAATGGTGATAGTAAGTTTATGTATCTTGTTGGTAGTAGTACAGGAAATGTAGCCTTCTATAACGATGGAACATTTAATCCGCGAACAGGTACCGTTGTTTTCAATGGCATTTCTGATCAGATCATTGATGGAGCAGGAACGATTTCCTTTTATGATTTTGAAATCAATAATCCGACAAGTGTTTCATTGAGTAAAAACATCACGATTACCAATAGTTTAATATTGACTTCCGGTATTATTTACTCTGTAAGCTCTGCATATCCAACTTTAGGTTCCGGAGCTATTTGTCCCATCGGTTCAACTTCTTCCTATATATCAGGACCGATGATGTATCAGGTTGCTACTTTTAATGTCTCAATATTGAATTTTCCTGTGGGTGCCGGTGGAGTATGGCGACCCAATCAGTTGGTTGTAACTCATAGTTCAACTGCTGCTGTTAATTATTACTGTCAAATGGTAAACTCTCCCGCTGCATCGCTGTCGTTTACGCTTCCGGCTTCTCTTTCCAGAGTTTCATATGTGCGGTATTACCAGTTTGTCCGCTCAGGAGCTGCAAATTTTACCTCTGCTACTATTAAAATTTATTATGGCTCTGATGATGGTGTTACTGACTTTACAACGCTGAGAGTGGCACAGGGAGTTGGAGCTAATTGGGTTAATCAAGGTGGAATAGGTTCCGGGAACAACTCAGGGACTATAACGTCTTCTTCCTTTTCAACTTTTACTAATATCTATGCGCTGGGAAATTCAACAGGTGGTTCTAATCCACTGCCAATTGAACTGATAGTTTTTAATGCAAAACGAAATGAAAAAGTAGTGGACTTGTCATGGACAACAGCGTCTGAATTAAATAATGACAGATTTGAAATTTTACGATCAATTGATGGAATAGATTTTAATCAAATTGGTGTGATAGCCGGAGCGGGTACTTCTACTCAGCTTTCGACTTATTTTTACGTAGATGAACATCCAATTTCGGGAACAAATTTTTATAAACTGAGACAAGTTGATATGGACGGACGATATACTGAAAGTCCAATTCGATCTGTGATCTTCAAAGACTATAATTTTCAAATTTATCCGACTGTTTCAACGGGTGAAGATATTAAGGTGCTATTCTCTGCTGAACTTGCAGATGCTTATCTGACTGTTATTTCTTCAGATGGAAAAGTTGTATTGAATCAACCGGTTGAACAATTAGCCAATGATGGTTTTCTTCCTGTGATTCCAGCCGGTACCTATCAGGCAATCGTCACTTCAGGAGATCAACGTTTTTTTAAATCACTGATAGTGATTAATTAATTCTTTTTCGGACTGTTTTTTAGTTTTTGTTGACGGTACGGGTTATTAATAGAATCTGCTGTTTTTTTTGTTTCTATGACCGATTAGTCTAATTGAAGTCTTACTGCTGACTAAAATAGTTCCTTGTAGGTTTTTAACCTTGTTCGTACTTTCGGCCATGGTCATTCGTGAAGTTAGTACCGAAAAAGACAAAGCACTTTTTCTGCTTTTACCGGTTGATATTTATAAAAATGATTCCAATTGGATACGACCATTAGATAAAGACATTCAAGAAGTTTTTGATCCTGAGAAAAATAAATTTTTCCGCCATGGAAAATGTACTCGTTTTCTCTTGCTGAATGATGCAAATAAAGTAATTGGTAGGATTGCTGTTTTTATTAATGAAAAGACTGCTAAAAGAGAAGTACAACCAACCGGTGGTATAGGTTTTTTCGAGTGTATCAATGATCATTCTGCAGTATTTATGTTATTCGATGTATGTAAATACTGGTTGCTCGAAAGAGGAATGGAAGCAATGGATGGTCCGATAAATTTTGGGGAACGCGACAGCTGGTGGGGATTAATTGTGAAAGGATTTACTCCGCCGCCTTACAAAATGAATTACAATCCTCCTTACTATCAGGAATTGTTTGAATCGTACGGATTCAAAACATATTTTGAACAATGGTGCTATACACTTGATCCGCAGCAAAGGGTGGCTGATAAATATTATGAGCGTCACTTGAAAATAAAGTCAAATCCTGATTACCATTCAGAGTATTTAAAAAAGGCAAAGCTGGATAAGTATGCTGAGGATTTTCGTATTGTATACAATAAAGCTTGGGTAAAACATGGAGGCGGGAAGGAATTAGATAGTCGGCAGGTGAGAGGGTTCTTTCGGAAAATGAAACCAATCATTGATGAAAAACTTATATGGTTTATCTACTATAAGAATGAACCGGTTGCCATGTGGGTGAATCTGCCTGACATCAATCAATTGTTTGCGAAGTTCAACGGTAAATTCGGGCTGATAGAAAAGCTTCGGTTTCTGTGGATGATGAAAAGAAATTACATCAACAAATTTATCGGACTCGTTTTTGGAGTCATTCCTGAGCATCAGGGGAAGGGTGTCGATTGGTTTATGATTATCGAAGGTGCCAATTTAATTCAGGAAGAAAAACGGTACTTTGAATATGAAATGCAATGGATTGGTGACTTCAATCCTAAAATGGTAAGTGTTGCAGAAAATCTGGAACCAACTAAATCAAGAATCCTCATAACTTACAGGTACTTGTTTGACAGGGAAAAGGAATTTAAGAGGCATCCGTTTTTGTAGTTTAGATGTTAGTTCCTATTGCTTAAAACTGGTCATTATTACAGTTTACGCCTTAGAAGTCTGAAA
This sequence comes from Bacteroidota bacterium, assembly GCA_043721935.1. Taxonomy (GTDB): domain Bacteria; phylum Bacteroidota; class Bacteroidia; order AKYH767-A; family 2013-40CM-41-45; genus JADKIH01. Next base: position 2,987 of record JAYSPU010000063.1, read on the forward strand.
AGGGATTGTGCTAATGTTCATCAAAAAAAAGAGGATGTCTCAAAAGCCTAAGGTTGAACTGAAAAATTTCAGGTCTTTACTAAGCATATTTCGCCCCGGGGATGAATGAAACTTGAATGGATAATCAAATTATTTTTCCCGGATAAGAATCTAAATAAATAGAGGTTATTTCAAAGGCTTGAGATTGAACTGAAAGAAAATCAGGTTCATTTTTAGATACATTTCGCCCCGGGGATGAATATAACTTGATTGGACGATCAAATTTTTTCTCCCAATTACGAAATTTCTATATCTCAAACATGTCGCAAATCTGCTGCTGTTAGGCTTTTGCCATGCAATTTTTCCCCTGGTTTTTCCCCTTTGCATGAACCCCAATTCAGGGCAATTCAATTAAATGATCAAAGTACTCACTTTCAAAAATAATGTACAATCACTTATATGATAGTTAATTGTTGATGGATTTTATTTTAACCGCAAGCATTATCAGTTAAAGTTAACCTTTATGAGTTGATCAGAATTTATAGTCGGTAAATTTCCCTTTCAGGTAAACTGTTCAATCCTCGGGGACAACTTTCTGATAAGATCATCCATTAATAATAATCAGGTTACCATTTTAAAATGCTTTTAGCAAAAAACTTCCGGCGTGTTAAAAAAAGAAAGAGGCTGTCATCATGTGATTTTGAGACAGCCTCTTTTTTTGATAGTATTTCTAAGTCCGGGTACGTAATACCTGATACGAAGTTCCTTATTTTCCGCTGATCGAAATTTTCTTTTGAAGTTCCTGAACGCTGGCTTTGAATTTTTTATCTGTTTCAATCAGGTTGTTTACCGTGCGGCAGGCGTGAAGTACGGTTGCGTGATCTTTTCCTCCACAATGTGCACCAATGCTGCTGAGCGAAGATTTGGTCATGCTCTTAGCAAAGTACATGGCGATTTGACGCGCCTGAACTACTTGACGTTTACGTGTTTTTGATTTCAACATTTCAATTGGAAGATCAAAATAATCACACACAACTTTTTGAATATAGTCAATGGAAACTTCATGTGTCGTATTCTTGACAAACTTGTCAATCATTTGCTTCGCTAATTCAAGAGTTACCGCTTTGCGATTCAAGGAGGCCTGAGCTAAAATGCTGATCAATGCACCTTCCAGTTCACGTACATTCGAAGTAATAGAGTAGGCTATATATTCGATGATTTCTTTTGGAAGATCAATTCCATCGATGTACATTTTTTTATTCAGGATGGCAATACGGGTTTCCAGATCCGGCATTTGAAGGTCGGCTGCAAGTCCCCACTTAAAGCGACTTAAGAGGCGTTGCTCCATACCTTGAAGATCAACAGGAGCCTTATCTGAAGTAAGAATTAATTGCTTACCTGTTTGGTGCAAGTGGTTGAAGATGTGAAAGAAAACATCTTGTGTTTTTTCTTTACCTGCAAAAAACTGAATGTCATCTAATATAAGTACATCAATCATCTGGTAGAAGTGAACAAAATCATTTTGCTCATTACTTTTTACCGAATCAATGAATTGGTGCGTAAATTTTTCTGAAGAAACATATAACACGGTCTTTCCCGGATGAGAATTTTTTATTTCAATTCCTATTGAATGTGCCAGATGCGTTTTACCCATTCCAACACCACCATACAATAAGAGTGGATTGAAAGAAGTGCCACCCGGTTTGTTTGACACGGCATAGCCGGCAGAACGTGCTAAGCGGTTGCAATCACCTTCAATGAAGTTTTCAAAAGTGTAATTCGGATTCAACTGCGATTCTACATTTACCTTCTTCAGTCCAGGGATAATGAAAGGGTTTCTGATCGTTGAATTTCCTGCACTGAACGGAATGGATACGGGAGTGTTTTTCAAATCACCGTGAGTTCGTGTAGGAATTTTAACCGTGTATGGTTTTGAATCAGCTACTGCATGTTCCATGATGATACTGTACTCTAGTCGGCCTTCTGTCCCTAATTGTTGACGGATGGTTTTTCGAAGCAATGTAATGTAGTGCTCTTCTAGCCATTCATAAAAAAACTGACTGGGTACTTCAATTGTCAAAATTTTACCGTCCAGTTTAACGGACTTGATTGGTTCAAACCAGGTTTTGAAACTCTGGGGACTTACATTGTCATTTATTATCTGCAAGCATTTACTCCAAACACTCTCGTATGTTTTCTCCATGGTGGTTATAAGAAAAGTTTTTGTGATGTTATTGTTAGTTTCATGGTGTTCGATTCGATTCAGTTTCTTAAACTGGTTTGGTTTGTATTTTTTATTTCATGTGGATGGTTTTCGAAAACAAATATTCTTTAAAAAAAAGTAAAAAAAAAATTATAAGTCTATTGTATTATCACAAACTTTTACAGTTGATGAAATACTTTCTCTTTTCCTCTGATTAGCATCGAAATAAAAATCGATACGTCCTAAACGAATTCCTGCCCACCCAACTTGTGCAACTTGAACATCTTTTCCTTCCGTATTGACAAACGTTACCGGATGATCCAGAAACGTATGCGTATGACCTCCGATAATCAAATCAATGTTCGCAGATTTTTTGGCCAAGACCACATCAGAAACTTTTTCTTCTGTGTAAGTATAACCTAAATGCGATAGACAAATAACAAGATCGCATTTAAGATCGTGTTTTAATGTTGTTGCAATCCTGTTTGCAATTGGAAGTGGATCGTAATACCTGGTTTTGCCATATTGCTTGGTGTCCACCAATCCTTTAAGTTCAATTCCAATTCCGAAGACTCCGATTTTCAATCCTCCTTTTTTGAAAATCGTATATTCCTTGGTTTTATTTTCAAGCGGTGTATCAAGGAACGAATAATTAGCATTCAAAAACGGGAAGTTCATGTTTTTTAATTGATTTGCCAAACCGTCAATCCCATTATCAAAATCATGGTTACCAATTGTTGCTGCATCGTAACCCATTTTACTCATTAGCTTTAATTCTAATTCGCCTCCGTACAGATTGAAATACGGTGTTCCCTGAAATATATCTCCTGCGTCTAACAATAAGACGTGTTTTTCGTTTCGACGGATTTCCTCAATGAGCGCTGCTCGTCTTGCAAAGCCACCCAATCCGGGATATTTCGGATCATTCATCGGAAATGGATCAATTCGCGAATGAACATCATTCGTATGCAACACCGTTAACTTCGTAATGCCTCTTGATCCTAGTACTTCCAACGGAAATGTTTGTATACCGGCTAATGCCAATCCTCCCAAAACCGTTTTTACGAAAGATCGTCTACTTGACATTTGTTATTCTCCCGTCTGTTTTAACATCAATTGCTACTCGCAGATTTCCTTTTTCCGTCAGATAATTAATTAATGCATCCCTGACTTTTAAATTAAGATCATCACGCATCAGATCAGTCAAAAAATAAAAAGAGTCGCCACCATTTGCAAGATAATCGCTCGTCAGGACTTTATATTTTTTTATTTTATCAAATGGCCGATAACCGATTGTTATATCTGTTGCTTTACCATCTTTGATGCTAAACCTAATCCCTCCAACAGGTCCGCCTCCTTTCGATGCGATGAAGTTAACTAAATTTTCTACATCAGCACCACTACAATAAACTACCACTAAAGTATTTTCAAATGGCATCAATTGATACACATCGCCTTTTGTCAAGGGGCCTGAAGGTAATGCTTTTCTTAAACCACCGCTATTAAAAAAACAAAAATCTATTGGAAGTGAATCCTGAGAATGATATGCTTTTTTCGCTTGTTCAAGACATGCATCAGAGACGAAATTTCCTAACTTGCTTTCAGGAAGGCCCTTTTCGAGGGGTGAAGTGGATTCTGCCAATACACCATTCATTTCTTTTTCCAGTTGCTCCCGATATGGGGTGAGGTAGCGGTAAACTGAACTGTCTATTGAAGTATTTGAAGTGTCTGATAAAATGTATTGATTGTTTGATCTTTCTTTGATATGATAAGTAGATTTACAGGCGAAAAAAAATATTATAATTAAAAAAAAATGGCCGGTACGCATGTGGAATTATTTGTTGACCTCACAATGATATAAAAAAGCGTTGTATTTTGCGCGCAATTAATGTATGTTAAAACACGAAATTAAAATAAGAGTCCGTTATGCCGAAACTGATCGGATGGGTTATGTCTATTACGGAAATTATGCTACCTATTTTGAGGTAGCACGGGTAGAAATGCTTCGTAATTTGGGCTTTACCTATCGTAAACTGGAAGATGAGGGAATTTTACTTCCCGTATTGGATTATTCGATAAAGTATATCCGACCGGCCTACTATGATGATGAATTATCTATTGTTACAATTATAAATACTCTGCCGGGTGCAAGAATGAAATTTGAATACGAAGTATTCAATGAGATTGGTGAGAAAATAACCATAGCTGAAACCACTCTTGTTTTCATCAATAAAAATACAAATCGACCTCAAGGCGCTCCGGATGATTTGTTGACAATTATGCGGACAGCTGGAACGTTTTAATTTCGATAACCATAACAGTAAAAACAACTTACTATCTTTTCCTGACCAATTGCTTCATCTCATACGAACTTTACATCTCGCTTCACTCGCTGAAGGATTAACGGCTCCAAACCCATTGGTTGGAGCTGTTTTGGTTTGTGACCGGAAAATAATCGGCGAAGGTTTCCATCGTCAATATGGTGGTCCGCACGCCGAGGTGAATGCCATTCGATCAGCAATTCAAAATGGTAATGAAGCACTTCTTTCACGATCAACCTTATATGTAAATCTGGAGCCTTGCTCACATCACGGTAAAACGCCACCATGTACAGAATTAATCATTCAATCAAAAATACCAAAAGTGGTGATTGGTACTGAAGATCCATTTCCGGATGTCAATGGAAATGGCATTCAACAGTTGCGTGCTGCCGGAATTGAGGTCGTGCAAGATGTTTATGTAAAGGAATGTCTCTGGTTAAACCGTCGTTTTTTTACTTTTCATTATGAAAAAAGACCGTACGTAATTTTAAAATATGCTCAGACGGCGGATCATTTCATCGCTCCTTCTTCACCTGATGTTTCAAATAAAATTAGTTCTTCTTTGACGGATCTGTTGGTGCACCGTTGGCGAAGTCAGGAAGCTGCTATCATGGTCGGTACACGGACTGCTTCCGTCGACAATCCATTTTTAAATGCTCGTTTGTGGTTTGGGAAAAATCCGGTTCGTATGGTGATCGACAAAGAGTTGAAGCTGTCACCGAAGTTGCATCTTTTTGATCAATCTCAACGCACGATTGTACTGAATGAGGTTAAATCTGAAATAAACGGATTGAATGAATTTGAAAAAATTAATTTTAATTTGCCATTTGGTGAGCAGTTGTTCAATTTGCTTTATAAAAAGCAACTTCAATCTATTATAATTGAAGGAGGAAGCGTATTGTTGAATTATTTTATCAAACACAATCTTTGGGATGAAGCCCGCATCATTACTTCCGGTAAGCGATTTGGATCCGGTGTGCCGGCTCCTGTCATCAAGGGGAAAGAATTTTACCGCATGAAAGAAAGTGGTGATGAGATTCTATATTTAAAATCAATTTGATAAACTTTAAAAGTGTCTTCCATAAAATATATGTATAGTTCTAATTTCTCTTTCTCTTGCTAGATCTAACCTTACTCAACGAATTAAGTGCTATTCATTCTCCTTCCGGCGATGAAACAGGAATGACTTCATTTTTGCTGGATTATGTTGCTAAAAATAAATCATCCTGGAAAGTTGAACCTGAAATTTTCCACGGATATGATTTTCAAAATTGTATTGTTCTCGTTTTTGGGAAACCAACAACAGCCGTTTATGCGCACATTGATTCAATTGGTTTTACGGTTCGCTATAATAATGAACTGGTGCGAATTGGTGCACCGCGAACAGAGACCGGCTATAACTTAGTAGGAAGTGATTCTATTGGAGAAATTGATTGTAAATTGATAAAAGATAACGAAGGAATGTTGCGTGTCAGTCATTCCCGTGAAATTGATCGAGGAACAGCGCTGACTTTTAAACCAAACTGGCGGGAAGATGTAGACTTTGTTCAATGTTGTTACATGGACAATCGACTTGGTGTTTTCAATGCACTCGAGTTGTGTAAAGAACTGAAAAATGGCGCTATTGTATTCAGTTGTTGGGAAGAGCACGGTGGTGGATCTGTTGCTTATCTTGCTAAATTTTTGTTCGATCGGTTCGGTATTCGTCAGTCGTTGATTTCAGATATTACCTGGGTAACGGAAGGTGTTCGTTCGGGAAAAGGTGTTGTCATTTCTTTGCGTGATACAGGAATTCCAAGACGTGTTTTTGTCGATAAAATAATTTCATTGGCAAAAGAAAGCGGAGTCCCATTTCAACTGGAAGTAGAAGGTTCTGGTGGAAGTGATGGTACTGAATTGCAAAAACTTCCTTATCCGATAGATTGGTGTTTCATTGGAGCTCCTGAAGATTTTGTACATACGCCGGATGAAAAAGTACATAAAAAGGATATTGAAAATATGATTTCCATGTATCGGTACCTGATGGAAAAAATGAATTAAACCTTTAGTAGTGGGAAATGAATAGTGTGTGCTGTCGTGGTGTTTTATTATTTACTATTTGAAAAAGTCAGCATGATTTACAGGACTTTGAATGTTCATTTGATTGGTTCTCTTCGTGAGTTATACGGAGAAGGTGAAGCGTCGCAATTGGCATTTCTCATTCTTGAACATCTTACAGATTGGGATAGAACAAAACTTTCGTTGAACTTATTGGAAGTTGTTGATCTGGAGATTGAAAAAAAAGCAAAATTTATTTTAGTTGAATTGCTTTCAGGAAAACCTATTCAATATATTCTTCATGAAGCATGGTTTTTTGGAATGAAATTGTATGTGGATGAAAATGTCTTGATTCCACGAAAGGAAACGGAGGAGTTAATTTACCTCATCCAAAAAGAATATAAAGCTCTGTCTTCTCCTCAACGTATTATTGATTTGTGTTCAGGAAGCGGTTGTATTGCGGTTGCTCTTAAAAAAGTTTTTATCGATTCGGAAGTATCAGCTTTAGATGTTTCTCCGTTAGCAATAAATGTTGCAAAAAGAAATGCAAAACAGGAACAGGCAGAACTTCATTTTACAGAGCGGGATCTGCTAGATCCATCGTTTCAATTACCTGATAAATATGATCTGATAGTTTCGAATCCGCCTTACGTTCGGCAATCAGAAATGAAGTTCATGCACGATCGAGTTCATGCGTATGAACCACATCTGGCTTTATTTGTTCAGGATGAGGATCCTCTGAAATTCTATAATCGTATTCTGCAAATTGCATCCACATCATTGAATGTCAATGGTGTTGTCTACTTTGAAATAAATGAAGCATTTGGAAATGAGCTTCTGAAACTATGTACTTCTTTCTCATTCAATGCTGAAATCATAAAGGATTTACAAGGGAAAGATCGGTTTCTAAAGGCTATTCGTTAATAAAAATTCTCTATAGATTGCTAGTGAAGACGGTTGAAAAAACCGATATTTGATGAAGTGTGCGTATTAAGTATTTGCTTTCCTAAAAAGAGAAATACTTCTATCCGTTTTTTTAACTACTCAATTAAAATATAAATTGAAAATGACGGCTACAGATGCCCAAAAGAAAATAATAAATTTAACAA
>JAYSPU010000064.1:0-6998 GCA_043721935.1 Bacteroidota bacterium
TCTAACACATTAACATCAATAATATCTTCTGCATTTTTCAATAACTTTTTGCAATCAGGACTCAAGTGTTTCAGGTGTACTTTCTTTCCGACTTTATGATAACGATCTGTAATTTTATTCAATACTTCTATTGCTGACATATCTACAACACGACTTTCAGCAAAATAAATAATTACTTCTTTGGGATCGTTCAACACATCAAATTTTTCATTGAAAGCAGTTACCTGAAGCGAAGAACAATAGACCATATATTTCATAATGCTTTACAACATTTGCTTCCACTTATTTTCTTGCTCTGATGCGTTTGGCATTATCCCAGGCAAATACCAAGGCAGCGATAATAACACCAATGTTAACAACTAAAGCAAGGTTGTGAAGAATAACAGTTACCAATGTTACCATCACCATTACAAAAATATCCGACTTCGGCATTTTGGTAAAAGTTTATAAACTTGCCCATTCAAACGTTCCAATCGCAACCATTATCATCAAACCGGTTAAAGCAGCCATAGGAACTTTTTCAATTAAAAATGAACCGAACTATACAAATACGAGTAGCATCACAGCAGCTGCAATTCCTGACAATATAGTTCTTGCTCCAATTAATACATTTATCAAACTCTGACCAATCATTGCACAACCACCCATCCCGGAAAAAAAAACCGATAAAATATTGGCTGCACCCTGTGCAACAGCTTCCTTGTTTCCTCTGCCTCATGTTTCTGTAATTTCATTCACAATTTTTAACGTCAATAAACTTTCAATCAATCCGACACCGGCAACAATTGCAGCGTATGGTGTAATCACCATTCAAAGAATGTGTTTTACGTGTCATTTCTATAAAACGAACAAAAACGGCAAAGAACACTTTTGTGGACTTTTAAATACAAAACTTGCCGATACGGAATTACGCATTGACTGTCCGGAGCATAATCTAAAAGAAACAGGTTGAAAATTGAACATTCGTCGTGAGGGATCAGGTCTGTTAAATTATTTGCTTTAAAAAGTATAATTTTACAAATCAAATAACTTATAAAACCTAAAGAGTAGCTTTAAGGTAATTCCAGTATTCAAAAGCATTAGGCAGCTTGGCAACTATCTTTAAATTTGCTATCTTGGATTCGGTCTCTTATCTTTAAAGAATACTGAATGAAAAACAAATCAATTCCTACTTTCGATATTTATAAAAAACTAGAATCAGATCTTCAGTTTGAATGCTGGACGTTGGAAGAAGTTCCGTCTTCTTATAACTTCACACAACCGCACCGACATAATTACTTTGAAATAATTTTCTTTAACGCTAGCGGCGGTATTCAGGAAATCGACTTTCGACAGTATCCCGTTAAAAAAAATACACTTCATTTTTTATCGCCTGATCAGGTGCATTTGCTGAATCTAGGAGCATCAGCCGATGGATATGTGATCTCTTTTACCAAAGAATTTTTTGCACTCAATCCGGTTAATGAAAACACTCTTGACGATTATCCCTTTTTCGATCAAACCATTTCCTCACCTGTTTTAAAATTCAAAAACAAGGAGCAACAAAAAATGATATTTGATTGGATTATAAAAATCAAGAATGAGTTTAACACCGACAAAAACGATAGAGCAAATGTATTAAGAGCCTATTTACATATACTGTTAGTTGAATTGAGACGGATGTTTGATCCCGCCAATTCACTATCCGCTGATACATCTGCAAAACACGATTTGGTAAGGAAATATAAGGGGCTGATCGAAAAAAATTTTGTGCAAATAAAATCTGTCAATGAATATGCATCAATGCTCAATATTTCTTCCGGGCACCTAAATGACACAGTGAATCATATCACGGGTAAAACAGCCAGTGATTTGATTCATCAGCGGGTTTTACTTGAATCAAAACGACTGCTGTATCATTCTTCAAAAAGTATAAAAGAAATTGCTCATCATCTGAATTTTGATGATCCCTCCTACTTCGCGAAATTCTTTAAAAACCATGCAAGTCTGACGCCAGATTCATTCCGACAGCAAATCCGTGAAAAACACCAATGAATCCGTGATTGTGACATTGTGAGTACTATGCATTCTGAATACTTTTATAGAAATAATTATCAACGAACATATTTGTATTCGTCTATAAGTGACGAAAATGATGAACAATTATGTCAACCGAAATCTTAATCTGATAAAATTATGTCTACAGAAAACAATGACAAGTCCCGCAGGCAATTTTTGCGTAATACAGCAATGGCAACTTTATCCATGGGCCTACTCCCTGGCTTCGCAAAATCTGATATAGGTTCATCATCAAAAAATTCAGCCACCTGCAATCCTACCACTCTTGACTTGTATGGCCAAGGGCCTTTTTATCTCGGTAATGCACCGGTGATTTCCAATAATCAATTAGCAGGACAGAACGAGCCTGGAACCCGCTTAATTTTAAGTGGTATTATTCAAACACTTGATTGCTCCGCTGCTATAGCAAATACTTTACTGGACGTATGGCATGCTAATGACGCTGGTGCCTATGATAATGCTGGCTACAATCTAAGGGGTATGACCTATTCAAATGCACAGGGATATTATTTATTTGAAACCATCCTTCCCGGTAAATACCTTAACGGTGCATCCTACCGACCAAGACATCTTCACTTTAAAATAACTCCTCCTGGCTTTCCAACAATAATCACCCAACTCTACTTTCAAGGTGATACAGATATACCGGGTGATGCTGCTGCTTCCATGACCTCCGGAACATACGATGCAAGAAATAGAATTATTCCTATTTCACTTAACCAGGGAAAGTATGAAGGTACATGGGACATAGCTGTAGACGGAAATGGAAATGTAGGAATAGCAGATATTCATTTGGATAAAGGAGTCATTTATTCTGTGGCACCAAATCCATTTCAAGAAGAAGTGGAAATTAGTTACGGCGTGTTTCAAAAATCGAAAGTCAGTATTCAAATCTTTGATATGCGAGGATCTCTTATTGCAATACTCAGCGAACAAAATTTAGAACCTCAAAAATATAAAGCGACATGGAGACCCGATTCTACATTAGAAAATGGAGTTTACTTCGTAGCTCTGAAGTTAAATGATCTACAAGTACATTATTTAAAAGTCGTGAAGATTTAGCCCAAAATTATTATTCAATAAAAACCAATAGCTATGAAAAATAAATTATCTCTATCCTTATTCATGATGTGTTCAATATTTTCAAATGCACAACTTACTCCTCCCTATTCTCAGGATTTTGAAACAGGTATTTTCCCCCCTTCGGGATGGCAAACATTTCCAATTGGTTCTCCTATTAATTGGCTGCATGATACTACTGCAAGTGCATTTGGAATAGGATCTGCCTGCATAAGTTTTGACAATTACAATACAGCTTCCGGTAGTTATTATGGAATCAGGCTACCGCCAATGATGTTTGATAACACAACAAATCCATACATACGATTTGATATAGCCTATGCTCAAAGAACAGGAGCAAGTTCCGATGTATTTAGCATTTGGTGGTCGAATAATGGTAGTAGCAACTGGCAAAATATTATTAGTTACTCGTCTAGCACGCTCACTACTGCTCCCTCTACTGCCAATTTATTTGTTCCTACCTCCACTCAATGGCAAACCAAAACATTGTCGATTTCGAGTCTGGCTGGCTTACCCTATGTAAGACTTGCTATTGAAGATGGTTGCTTTGGCGGGAATAAAATTTATATTGATAATGTAGAAGTGTTCGATTCGCTCCCAAATGTTAGTGTGAAAGAACTATTTAATGCTAGTCAATTAATTGTTTTTCCAAATCCAATTGTAAACGAAATAAATGTTCGAAATAATTCAACTCAGCCAATTCAGTTTTCTCTTTACAATTATTTAGGAGAATTGATTCTTGAAAAAAATCTAGTCGACAATACTAGCACAATCAATATATCTGATTATTCTAAAGGTGCTTATTTTTATAAATTGAATAGTGGGGAAGAACTAATAAAGCAGGGAAAAATAATTAAACAATAGGAGCTTTTATTTTCCGGTATTTTGTTTCTAATAAAAAATTAGGTGTCCGAAGAGATTGTTCCCTAGCTTTGATGTAATTTTTCATGTGAAAGGATAATTTTTCCCTTCAGTATTTATGTGATTTAATTCTCCGAGAATGAAATATAAACATCACTCGTAGTGGAGATAATTGAACCATATCAGTTTATTCCACAACGAATTTTCTTACTGCAACCTCTTTTACATTCCGGAGTTTGCGGAAATAAATTCCAGGACTCAATATTAAATTCATTTCCGAATTATCATTAGATGTTTTTTTACTCTGATAGAGGGTTTGTCCTAATGAATTAAGTATCCCCGCTGTGAAGGATTTTCAATCCCTCACTTTCTACCTGCAGATTTTCAATCCGCAGTTGATAGCTTATGATTTTCCAATTATCACAAGAAAGCTATAAGTCCTAACTAACTTAGCAAATAAAAATTTAATCAATCATATTGCACTTTAAAAAATACCGGTGTACCGACTGTCATAACCTGAGGCGTACTACAATCCATCTTTAACATTGATTCCAAACCATAATAATTTCTGGCGGAGCTGAATAAATAATCTTGTTCTCCGGCAACAAATTTTTCTACCACAGGATTCTGGTGGATGTAGTTAAATTTTTGCCAGGTAACTTTTTCACTGTAAACTTCTATGGCATGATTTCCATCTTGCCAAAACTTATGGTTCTTAATTTTCTTGTTCTTTTTTCCTTCGAAGGCAAAGCGATTCAACATCTAATCTCTTCTGCTTTCCGGTTCTTGTTGAATTTGTCTGACAAGCGCTTTCGAAGTATATTTTTTGAAATCTCTTATTACATCTGCTAATTCAAATTTCATTGATGTATTGGCGATAAGATGAAGATGACTTGGCATCAAACACCAGAAATAAATATTCAGTCCTTTCTCTTCCTGATAGTATTTTAAAGAATCAACGATTAACATTTTATGATTCAATCTGGTGAACACATCAATCCAATCAACGACTGTAAGCGTTAAAAAATACGACTTATCCGGGCGGATGCTGTAATGAAGTCCTTTCATCTGTTTTATTATCTACAATAAAATTAAATACCCGAAACAGATCTTTCATTTCTTCTATTAGAGATAAGATAAGTCCCTGCTTTCAATAAGGAATTTCACTACATATTTTAACTCAGGAAGCACTAAGCATTCCTGCCAGCATGATTTAGGTTTTCATTACACATTTCCGTTCATAAAGAACCTTACAACCTTTGAAGTGCGGATTGAAAATCCGCAAGTAGAAAAAAGACGGATTGCAAATCCGTCACAGCGGGCACACTCAGTCTCAAGCGGGTAAAAAAATATTTTCTACACTCTTGACAGCCTTATTAATGCTGTAAAGCTAAAAGCATTGTAAAGCAAAAATGCCAAGCTGTAAGTCTGGCGTTTGATGTTGGTGATTAGTCTTTATTTATTTCAAGATCTTTTTTTCTTTAACAACACCTGAAAATACAATAGAATCCATTTCCGTGTAAAATTCTATTCGCTTACCTTTTAAATCCATTTTATAGTTTTCGTCTGCTATTCGCTTATAATTATACATTGGCTCATAGGATGCCATTAGACGAAAGTAGCATGTATCATCTAACCCATTATAACAACCAAATTCTAGTTGAGCTTCTGATCCTTTATAGTTTTCAAAGTTATATTTGCTCACATTATCCATTCTTTGATAGCAATAGGTTCGACCAGTTTCACAAGGTGCAATCCAGTTTTTTGCTATGAATAAATCTATATTCGCGTTAGATTTTTCTACTTGCCAATTATCACTGTTCACATAAACTACTGTGTCATATGAAAGGATATGAACATAATATTTATTTTCAAATAACCACAAATATTCTTGATTATTCGTTTCTGTTCGACTACAAGTATAGAATCCCTTTAACCCATTACCCTCTTCACAATCGCAAAAATTACAACTTGAAAGCAATAATAAAGAAATCAATACAAGCCCTATTAAACTAATTCTTATCATTTCTTACGCAATTGGCTAATGTCAAACAAACCTAAATCAATTTTCATTTCAACGGTGCTTAAAGGACCTGTTTTGGGTGGATTGTCATAAGCCCATTTTGAATGCAACAATAAAGACCCCATTGACATATCATTTACTAAATAAATTCTAATAATATTTTCATCACTTGTAGGGGTTATGATTGCAGTATAACCTCCAACAGATAGGCGAGCGAAGTTTCCATTTGTTAAAACATCTAAATGGGCACCTATTGAAGATGGTAAAGATTCCCAAAACTTTTTCATACTTGATGTATGGGGACTAAACCCATAAGGTGTGCTTGTTCTAGCTTTATCATTCAAATAATTATCTAACGCATTTCTTACACCCGGTGAATTTTTCATCATGTAAGAAAAGCCCGAACTTGGCTCAAAGTATTTCTTATTATCGCTCGTCCCAAATAAAAAGGTTGTAATTTGACTTTCTGCGGTAAATGTTCCCGAAATACGCTTGAATGGATTTTCAAATAGTGGATCCCTTCCTAGATTACTTGCATTTTGAACATCTGCTCCCTCTTTTCCAAAATAACTTTGTCTAAAGTAATGAGCCCAGTCTCCATACTTACCACCAGCAAAACCATATTCATCACCACTTTTATATACTTTACCTACATCATACCCGGCAGCCTTGGCTTCTCTTCTCATTTGTCTGGCTTCCCTTTTCGTTCCATAAATACCTAATGGGTCTGTGAACAGACTTGGATTATTATTATTTACCGAATAATGAGATTGATAAGGGTAACCAGCAGGGTCTAAATTCCAACGTCTGCCAGTTCTTAAATCGTATTCCCAGAACATCGCAGTGTTGTGGTTTCCGCTACTTGATATCTCATCCACCTTCTCCTGCCCATTAAACCCAAACCGATAATTCAAACTAAACGTCCTCCCAGACATTTCCATTCCGAAAGGATAATAATCCGTCGCACTTAAAATGT
>JAYSPU010000065.1:0-2815 GCA_043721935.1 Bacteroidota bacterium
CAGGTTAAAATTTCATATTCAGATAATCTACTTTCACGCTTTAAAAATCCGCCCGGAAAACGTCCTACGGCAGAAAATTTTTCATTGTAATCAACTGAAAGTGGTAAAAAATCGATTCCTTCTTTCGGTGTTTTTGAAGAAACGACAGTGGCAAGCAACATTGCATCGCCCATGCGTACTACGACAGAACCATCGGCCTGTTTTGCTAATCTTCCTGTTTCAATAGTGATCTTACGGCCATCGCCCAGATCGATTTCTTTAATAATCGCTTTGTTCATCATGTTGCATCTGTTGTTTATAAAGCAAAAAAGGCAATCCCTGGAATTGCCTTTTTGCTTCTTTTATTATTTACTAATTATTTTCTGATTTTGAGTTCACCGATGATCTTACGATATCTCTCGATGTCAATTTTTTGAAGGTAGTCCAGCAGTCTACGACGTTTTCCTACCAAACCGATCAATGACCGTTGTGTAGAAAAATCTTTTTTTGCTCTTTGCAGGTGATCTGTCAAAAAGGTAATTCGCTGAGTAAACATTGCAATTTGTCCTTCGGCCGAACCAGTGTTGGTTTCAACCTTACCATATTGCTTAAAAATAGCTTTTTTTGCTTCAGAATTTAACTTCATTTGGATTCTTTACTTAAGTCGTGTAAAATGAGGTGCAAATTTACATTAATAATGTTTACGTGCAAGACTATTAATGACTTAATTTTTTAAAAGTCGCAGTAATTGTCCGATTTTACTCTTTAGTTCGCGTCGGTCAACGATAAAGTCAAGAAAGCCATGCTCCAAAACGAATTCCGCTGTCTGAAAGCCTTTTGGCAAGTCTTTTCCGATGGTTTCTTTTACAACTCTTGGACCTGCAAAGCCAATCAAGGCTCCGGGTTCTGAAATGTTAAAGTCGCCCAGCATTGCGTAAGATGCTGTTACTCCACCGGTTGTTGGATCAGTCAGCAAAGAAATGTAAGGCAGACCCGCTTCGTCCAGTTGGGTTAGCTTTGCTGAGGTTTTGGCCATTTGCATCAATGAATATGCAGCTTCCATCATCCTGGCTCCTCCTGATTTTGAAATAATCAGTAAAGGCACCTTATATTCTATGCAAAAATCGATAGCTCGGCTGATTTTTTCTCCAACAACTGAACCCATCGATCCACCAATAAAGCTGAAGTCCATGCAGGCAATGACCAATTTTTCACCGTCCACTTTTCCGGCAATAGTTCGGATAGCATCCGTTAGTCCGGTTTTCTTTTGTGTTTCCTTTACCCGATCGGTGTATTTTTTTGTATCCACAAAGTCAAGTGGATCGCCAGAACTAAGCGTACTGTTTAATTCCAGAAATTCATCTCCATCTAACAGAACATTAAAATAATCTTCTGCAGATATTCTGTCGTGGTAGCCACATTTTTCACAAACCCATGCTCTGGCAATGTGATCTTTTTTAGGAACGATATGTTTGCAAGATGAACATTTATGCCAAAGACCTTCCGGTGTTTCTTTTTTCTCCTTGGTAGAAGTAGTAATACCTTCTTTAATTCTTTTGAACCAGCTCATGTGATAAGATGTAGTTAATTCTTAAATGTTGACATTTTTATTTCCGGTCATCTGATGAAATTCCATTAATCAGATTTATTTGAAAACAGGAATAGAAGAATCAACTTATTAAGCAATTGTTATTTCTTTGGATAAGTAAACATCCTGAATCATATTCAATAATGTAATGCCATCTTTCATTGGTTTCTGAAAGGCTTTGCGTCCGGATATTAATCCCTGGCCGCCGGCTCTTTTATTAATTACTGCTGTTGTTATTGCTTCAGAAAGATCACTTGCACCTTTTGATTCTCCTCCCGAGTTGATTAATCCTGCACGACCCATATAACAATTCACAACCTGATAACGGCAGAGATCAATTGGATGATCAGTGGTTAATTCGCTATAAACTTTAGGGTGTGTTTTTCCAAAATTAATATTGGTGTATCCGCCATTATTTGTCGGAAGTTTTTGTTTAATAATATCGGCCTGAATGGTTACTCCCAGATGATTGGCCTGAGCTGTAAGGTCGGCGCTGGTGTGATAGTCTACTCCATCTTTTTTGAATCCGGGATTGCGCAGATAGCACCAGAGAATTGTTGCCATTCCTAATTCGTGTGCATGTTCAAAAGCTTCGCTTACTTCCTGGATCTGACGAGTCGATTCTTCGGATCCGAAGTAAATAGTTGCGCCAACAGCAGTTGCTCCCATATTCCACGCATCGGTGATTTGACCAAACATGATCTGATCGTATCTGTTCGGGTAGCTAAGGAATTCGTTGTGGTTGATTTTGACAATAAAAGGAATACGATGAGCGTATTTTCTTGACATCATCCCAAGTGAGCCGAATGTCGATGCAACTGCATTACATCCACCGTCCATGGCTAATTTGACAATGTTTTCGGGATCAAAATAAATTGGATTCGGAGCGAATGATGCGCCTGCAGAATGTTCAATTCCCTGGTCAACCGGTAGAATCGATAAATAGCCGCTATTGGCTAGTCGTCCATTCATATATAATTGATTCAGGCTTTTAAGAACCTGATTTGAACGATTGGAATGGGAAAAAATCCGGTCAACGAAGTCTGCTCCGGGTAAGTGGAGTTGTTCTTTTTTAACGGTTTTGCATTCATGATTCAATAATGAATCAGCTCCGGCTCCTAGTAGTTCTTGAATTTTTTGTAAAGACATTCTTCTGATTTCTTTGGTTGGCAAATCTAATTAATAAACATTTAAAAGCAGATGCTATTATTCTATTTAAATAACTGATTTATAAGCAGGAGTGAGCAG
>JAYSPU010000066.1:0-1553 GCA_043721935.1 Bacteroidota bacterium
AGGAGATGAATATAATTGCAGAAATGAAGAAAATTGCACTTCAAAGGATGTTGATAACCGAGGAATTGGAAGTACCGAACAAGTGATAGCCGCGGATCAATTAAATCCTGCGGAATTTAGTGATGAAACAAAATGGATGTCCAGAATGTATCTGTTCCAAAAAATGGCCGCGGCCCCTTCTGAACAATACGACTCATTATTACAGTCATTTTACAATCAATATCTTAATTCAAACATTGGCAAGCAAGCAGAAATTAAAAGGAGCATTGAGGATGTCGAAACAGCGAATAATGTTATAACTCAAATGCTTTCCAATAATGATAGCTTACTTTCCTACTACCAGTTAAGTTTAGATTCTATAAATAAATTATTTGACGAAGGCCTTATAAATAATTCTCAATTTGATATAACTAGGAGAAGTATAAAAGGAATTATTAGTTCCTTAATAGAAGACTCAAAAAATTTGGTTTCTGAATTTTTTGCTCGGAAAGATTCAAGTTTGCTTTTGACAAATATTTTAAATCAAGCAATTTTGTCAACTGCAGTTTTTGAGGAAAATGAAAAATCAATAAATGATCTGTATATGCGGACAATAGCTAAGAGGATTATAACTTTTAACGTTAATGACTCATTAAACCTCGTAAACATAGCCATGCAATGCCCATTTTCAGGGGGGCCTTCGGTTTATCTTGCACGTTCGATCTATAGATTAATCGATCCATACAAAAATTACGAAGATTATCCAATATGTCATTCAATTGGACTATTGAGACAGAGAAGGCAAGGAACAAATTTTAAAATTATCTCAACTGCCTATCCTAATCCTGCTGATCAATTTGTTAATATTCAGTTAGACGTAGGTCAAAGTGAAATACATTCATTAAAAATATACGATTCTTCATTAAAATTGATTGTCCAAGATACTTTCGAATCAAATTTGACACAAAAGAAAATATCAATTGGTGATTTCATGCCTGGATTGTATATTTATGTAATAATCAATAAAAATGCAGTTCTATCGTCCGGTAAATTTGCAATTCAAAGGTAGGTTTATTGCAATTATATTATTCTTAATTATTTCCTTACATATTTCCGGACAACCGCTTAGTTCGCATTGGTTGTCCGGATATCGTTCGGGTACTTTTACTCGCTATGGAGGTTCAAATATTAATTTCCAAAGTGGTTGGCCAGATACAATTCGAGTAGAACGAAATATGGATATTTCCATTGCAAACGCTAACATTAGCGATTCAACCGGAAATCTCTTGTTCTATTCAAATGGGATATACATTGCCAATGCAAACAATGATACAATGCTGAATGGAAGCGGACTTAATCCATCTGCTTTTACTTCCAACTCCTATTTAGGACTTAACATACAACAAGGGAATCTAATACTTCCATTTCCGGATCATCCAACTCAATATTTCCTTTTCCATGAAACGCTTTATTATGATCAAATCTTAAATGATTATCGCTCCTCAGAATTGTATTACTCAAAGATTGACATGAGTCTGGATAACCAACTTGGTGCAGTCGTCGAAAAGAATACT
>JAYSPU010000067.1:0-34134 GCA_043721935.1 Bacteroidota bacterium
CAAATAGCCGAACAAATAGGAACTGAATGGCCGGAAGCATTGCTCATCAGAACATTGCCTAACTCAAGAGAGAAGTTGAATTTTCAGTACAGTGGAACGAATCCGGTTTTTTTACATGCCAATGCTGCTGCATTACTTTCGATGAACAATGTGCAACATCTTTTAGTTGACTTCCCAAGTATTGACAGAGAAGAAGACGGCGGACGATTATCGGCACATAAAGCATTTTGGAATTATCCGGAAGCAATCCGAAAAAATGCGACGATAACTGAGCTGATTTTTGTTCCGGAAACCATTTTTGACGGATGGTATTTGCTCAATTTACAGACCGCAAGCTTCGATAATGATGCTTCTCCGTCTAAACCTGTCCTTTTTAAGGCCGAAATTATTTAGATCGCTTCTAAATAAGGAAATTCTAATTTTTGCCCATATATGTTTAATAGAACACTATAAAGTGCTACAAAAAAACGGTACGTACTGATAACCCAACCCTTACGTTATTTTTTAGAACCGTCAGAACAAAGTTTTAGAACAATTGTTGGTCAAATAGAAATGTTATACGAACAAATTGTTAATGCTTTTTTAAATTTTTTTTCAGAAATACTTTTGTTAAACATTGTTTCTAATAAATTTGCACCCGTTCAAAAAACTGACAGTTTTATGACCGCCTCAGGTGCATACCAGATTTCCCTGATTGCATGAAGCGAACGAACTAAAATAATAAACATGAAGTACCATTACAGATCCCGGTATTCTGCTTTCATTTTTACCTTACTATTAATCTCCTTTGCTTCGTTTTCAAAGGTTTCTGCTCAGGATGGCGAAGCCTTGTTCAAAGCAAACTGTACATCGTGCCATGCGATTCAGGACAGGGTAATCGGACCGGCCCTGAAAGGGGTTTCTACTCGTCGTTCTGAAGAATGGCTGATCAAGTGGATAAAAAATTCACAAGCAGTAATTAAGAGCGGTGATGAATATGGCGTAAAACTTTTTAATGAATACAACAAAGTAGCCATGACTTCCTTCAATTTGAAGGACGATGAGATCAAAGCGATGCTGGCTTATATTAAAACCGAAGAGGCAAAACCGGCTACTGGTACTGCTGCTACCGGAGTTTCCGGGACAGAAGCAGTGCAAGTAGAAAAACCAATGTGGCCTTATTTATTGATCTCTGCTTTTGTTTTATACTTATTAATTGGCGTTCTGGGAAGAGTTCAGAAAACATTGGAAAAAACCGTACGTCAAAAGAATGGTTTACCTGAACCGACGCCGGTAACAAATAAGGTTCGTAACCGTGAATGGATTCGCCAGAATAAGAAATTAATTGCCGTAGGATTAATCCTGATTACACTTGTTGGAAGTGTAAAAGGCTGGTACTCTTTACAGTCCATTGGTCTTTCACAAGGGTATACACCGGATCAACCAATTGCATATTCGCATAAATTACACGCCGGAACGATGCAGATTTCTTGTATCTATTGTCACAGCGGTGCTGAGCGAGGTAAAGTTGCAGGAATTCCTTCTGCAAATGTTTGTATGAACTGCCACAAATTCGTTCGCAAAGGACCAACTACAGGAACAGAAGAAATTGCTAAAATCTATAAGGCATTGGATTATGATCCTGACAAAGGAACGTATGGTCCGAATCAAAAACCGATTCAATGGGTGCGTGTTCACAACCTGCCTGATCTTGCCTATTTCAATCATGCTCAACACGTGGTAGTTGGAAAAGTGGAATGTCAGACTTGTCACGGACCGGTTCAGGACAGTATGACGGTAGCAATGCAGTATTCACCACTTACAATGAGCTGGTGTATCAACTGCCATAAAGAAACTAAAGTGAAAATGGCCGGTAACGGTTATTACGATGATATACACAAACGTCTGACAGCTAAATACGGTTCGGATACTTTATTAACCGTTGCGCGTCTAGGCGGAACAGAGTGTGCACGTTGCCATTACTAGGCTACATTCGTTAAACAAAACATTGCTCAGGCAATAACCATTAATACCCAACAATGGAAAAAAAATACTGGAAAGGTCTCGAAGAACTCCGCAACGATGCAGAGTTTGTTCGTTTGAAAAACAACGAATTTTATGAACCCATTCCGATTGATGAATTAGTCAATAAAAAAGCAGAAGATCCGACTGTAACTCCACGTCGTGACTTTTTGAAATTCCTCGGCTTTAGTGTAGCTGCTGCATCGCTTGCAGCATGTGAGGCTCCAGTTCGCAAGACGATTCCGTACTTGATTCGTCCGGACCAAATTACACCGGGTATTGCCAATTACTATGCATCAACTTATTTTGATGGATATGATTATGCAAGTATCGTTGTAAAAACGCGCGAAGGCCGTCCAATTAAAGTAGAAGGAAATGAACTTTCTTCTATTACTAAAGGAAAGGTGAATGCACGTGTGCAGGCTACTGTACTTTCTTTATACGACAACACCCGCCTTCGTCAGCCTATGATGAATGGAAGTGCAGCAAAATGGGACGCAGTAGATAAAGAAATCGGTTCAGCTCTTACTTCTATCGCTGCCAAAGGCGGAAAGATTCGTATTCTTTCTTCTACAGTGATCAGTCCGTCGACATTAAAAGTAATTTCTCAGTTTACAAATAAATATCCGTCAGCTCGTCATATTCAGTATGATGCAGTTTCATCTTCTGCAATGCGTAAAGCGAATGCTGAGAGTTTTGGTATAGATGGAATTCCAACTTATTCGTTTGATAAAGCAAGTGTTATCGTATCATTTGATGCGGATTTTCTTGGCAACTGGATTTCTCCTGTAGAATTCTCAATTCAGTATGCTCAAACAAGAAAACTAAACGACGGTAAGAAAGACATGTCTCGTCATTATCATTTCGAGTCGATGTTATCATTGACCGGAAGTAATGCCGATAAACGTATTGCGATCAAACCTTCCATGCAAGGAGCTGCTGTTGCTGCATTGTACAATGCATTGGCAACAAAAGCAGATGCTGCTTCTGTTAGCGGTCCTTCCATTGGTGAATCCGGAAAAGAAATCGGAAAAATTGCCGATGAACTTTGGGCAAATCGTGGTAAGTCTTTGGTTGTATCCGGCGTGAATAACATTGCCATTCAATCAATGGTGAATGCTATCAATTCATTGTTGGACAATTATGGCTCAACGATTAATCTGGACACTGCATGCAACCTGCGCAAAGGAAACGATGCAGATGTTGCAATGTTAGTAGATGAATTGTCAAAAGGTGAAGTAGATGCATTGTTTGTTTATAACAGCAATCCGGTTTATACACTTCCGAATGGTAAAGCAATCGCTGATGCCATTAAGAAAGCAACTCTTTCTGTATCCTTTGCTGACAGATCAGATGAAACAGCATCCGCTTGTAAATTCATTTGCCCTGATCACAATCCGTTTGAAGCATGGTCTGATGCTGAACCAAAAGCCGGATTCTATTCAATTGGTCAGCCAACCATCGCTCCGTTATTTGATACACGTCAGTTTGAAGAAAGTATGCTCGCATGGTCCGGTTCGCCTTCAAACTATCACGATTTTATGAAGCAAAACTGGTCGTCACGTCTTTCATCGGACATGACCTGGGATAAACTTTTGCAAACCGGTGTGATGGAAAAAACACCATCTACAGGATCAAAATATACTTCGAAAGCTAACCTTAGTGCTGTTGCCGCAGCGTTACCACAACCGTCCAACGGTTTTGAAGTGGTTATCTATGAAAAAATGGGATTGGGTAATGGTTATCAATCCAACAATCCGTGGTTGCAAGAACTTCCGGATCCAATCACTCGCGTGACATGGGATAATTACGTATGTGTTTCTCCTCGTGATGCCCGTGAAAAGGGATGGATGCAAGGCAATGTGGTGACCTTAAAAACTCCTACAGCATCTGTTAAAGCTCCGGTGTTAATTCAGCCGGGTCTGACACCTGGAACAATTGCTGTTGCAGTTGGATATGGTCGTACAGGAGCAGGTAAGACTGCTGACGGTATTGGTTTCAATGCATATGCACTTGCTACTCTTTCTTCTGCAGGAATGAATTTCACCTCTGCAGTTGATGTACAAAAAACAGTAGAAGAAGATTATAAATTTGCTTCAACACAGACACACCATACGATGATGGGTCGTGAGATTGTAAAAGAAACAATTCTTTCTGAATACATTAAAGATCCGCAAGCCGGCAATGAACCTGAATTGCTCGAGGTAAGAGCCGGTAAAAATGTTTCTAAACAATCAACAGAGAACGTGAACTTATGGGATGATTTCGATATTGGTAACCATCATTGGGGACTAGCTATTGATCTGAATGCCTGTACCGGTTGTGGTGCTTGTGTAGTTGCTTGTAGTGCAGAAAATAACGTACCGGTAGTTGGGAAAGACGAAGTAATGCGCAGTCGTGAAATGCACTGGATACGTATTGACCGTTACTATTCAAGTGATGCGGATGAGAAACAAGGTGGTGACGGCGATGTAAAGAAAATGGAAGATCCGAGTGATTTTCCTGCTGTTGTATTCCAGCCACTAATGTGTCAGCATTGTAATCATGCTCCTTGTGAGACGGTATGTCCGGTAATCGCGACAAGCCACTCATCAGAGGGATTGAATCAAATGACCTATAACCGTTGTGTGGGAACTCGTTACTGTGCGAACAACTGTCCGTACAAAGTTCGTCGCTTCAATTGGTTCCGTTATGCAGACAATCCGAAGTTTGATTTCAACCTCAACAATGACCTGGGTAAAATGGTCTTGAATCCGGATGTAGTTGTTCGTTCACGCGGAGTTATGGAAAAATGCTCCATGTGTGTTCAACGTCTGCAGGATGGAAAATTAACAGCAAAAAAAGAAGGACGTAAAATTAAGGATGGAGAAATCGAAACTGCATGTTCTCAAACATGTCCGACCCATGCTATTACGTTCGGTGATTATAACGATTCCGGAAGCCGTTTAAGAAAATTATGGAGACCGGAAGAACGCAGTTACCATTTACTTGGAGAACTGAATGTTCAGCCGAATGTATTCTACATGACCAAGGTTCGGAATGCAGAAGAATCAGCAGTAAAAGAAGAAAAAAAAGCTTAATCAGTTCACACGATAGTATACAAGCATGAGCGGTTTACATGAATCGGTTGTACGGGATCCGTTAATTCTCGGGAAGAAAACCTACCATCAGATGACAGAAGATATTTGTCGTCCCATAGAGGGAAAAGCCAATAAATATTGGTGGGTTTCTTTCATCATCGCTTTTACGACGATGGTCTGGGGGATGATTTGTTTGTCCTATACAATTGGTACCGGTATCGGTGCCTGGGGAGCAAATAAAACTGTCGGTTGGGCATGGGATATTACCAACTTCGTTTGGTGGATCGGTATTGGTCACGCCGGTACATTGATCTCTGCGATCTTATTGTTATTCCGTCAACGTTGGAGAATGGCAATCAATCGATCAGCGGAGGCCATGACCATCTTTGCCGTAATCTGTGCAGGTTTATTTCCTTTGTTTCACACCGGTCGTCCTTGGTTGGATTACTGGATGTTACCATTACCAAATCAATTTGGTTCGCTTTGGGTGAATTTCAATTCACCACTTTTATGGGACGTATTCGCAGTATCTACTTACTTCTCCGTATCGCTTGTTTTCTGGTATTTAGGTTTATTACCTGATCTTGCTACAGTACGTGATCGTTGTATTAATCCTACGAAGCGTTTTATCTACGGTATTCTTTCCTTTGGATGGAAAGGTACAGCCCGTGACTGGCACCGATTTGAAGAAGTATCGCTTGTATTAGCCGGACTTTCAACGCCACTCGTACTTTCAGTACACACGATTGTATCCTTTGACTTTGCCACTTCAATTGTCCCGGGTTGGCACACAACTATCTTCCCACCTTATTTCGTTGCAGGTGCGATCTTCTCCGGTTTCGCCATGGTATTAACGCTGATGATCATTGCGCGTAAAGTATTGGGATTACAGGAATACATTACTATTCAGCACATCGAATTGATGAATAAAATTATCATCCTTACAGGATCGATAGTTGGTGTTGCTTATCTGACAGAGTTTTTCATGTCGTGGTATTCAGGAGTATTGTATGAAAAATATGCATTCAGAAACCGAATGTTTGGTCCGTATTGGTGGGCATACTGGAGTATGATGACGTGTAATGTAATTACACCTCAATTATTCTGGTCGAAAAAAATTCGTACAAGTATAATGGCAACGTTCATCATTTCAATATTCGTTAACATTGGAATGTGGTTTGAGCGTTTTGTAATCATCGTTACATCACTTCACCGTGACTATCTGCCATCGAGTTGGGTAATGTATTCTCCGACCTATATTGAAGTTGGTATTTTCGTAGGAACCATTGGATTGTTCTTCACCTTGTTCCTGATTTTTGCTCGTGTGTTTCCTGTGATTGCACTGGCCGAGTTAAAGTCAATTTTGAAGAAGACCGGAAATCAGTATAAGAAAAAAGAACTCTAACATGGCAAAAAGAATATACGGAATCTTCGACGACGAAGAAATTTTAATGAAGGCCATTCCTTCGTTAAAGCAAAAAGGTATCGTCTGTATGGATGTTCAAAGCCCGTTTCCGATTCACGGACTCGAAAGCTTAATTGACATTCCACGAACGCGCATTTCAATCGCTGCATTCCTTTATGGTATTACCGGAACTTCATTGGCTTTGTTGATGACCTGGTACATGATGATTCATGACTGGCCTATTAACATTGGAGGTAAACCAAACTTTATGTTTTACATGAACCTGCCGGCATTTATTCCGGTTACGTTTGAGGTAACTGTATTCTGCGCAGCTCACGGAATGGCCCTTACATTTTTATTACGCAGTAAATTATTGCCGGGCGTAACAGCTCCAATACCACATCCACGACTTACAGATGATAAATTTGTATTACATGTTGATGTAAAAGACGAAGCTAATATGGATGAAGTTGTTGAAATTATTCGCACTTCAGGAGCTTCTGATGTATTATTAAACTCAATGCAATATTCGTGATCAAGTCGATGAAAAAAATATTCTTATATATCCTTCCGCTCACCATAGCTGCACTGTTTCAGTCGTGCGCCAATGAAGATCCGAAAAAGCCGGGAACTGAATACATGCCTGACATGTACCGTTCTCCTTCGTACGAAACCTATTCGTCGAATCCGCTTTTTAAAGACAGTTCAACGTCGCGTCAGCCGGTTGAGGGAACTGTAGCACGTGGAAATGCTATTTATACTGATTTCGACCGCATGCCGTATCCATATCCGAATACTCCTGATGGTTACGAAGCAGCAGGTTCAGCGATCAAAAATCCGATTGAGCGTTCAGAATTAAGTTTTATAGAAGGAAAGCGCTTATATGAAAATTATTGTACGCATTGTCACGGTGCAACAGGTCAAGGTGATGGACTGGTAGTTCAAAACAATGGTCCGAAACCACCGGCATATAATTCAGAAGCATTGAAGGACCTTGCAGAAGGCAAAATGTATCATTCTGTTCATTGGGGTAAAAACATGATGGGATCACATTCATCACAGTTAACTCCTACACAGATCTGGAAAGTGATAATGTTTGTACATACACTTCAACATCCGGAAGGGCAAAGTACAGCGGCACCTGCAGCGCCGGCAACAGAAACGGCAGGAAAAAAAATCTAACTGATCATTAACGTCAACGTTCCAAAAAATGGACAGAAAATACGAGCTTACCAGGAATAATAAATTGATCCCAATGGTCATGATGGCAATCGGAGTGATTGCTATTGTAATGGGTTTTATGACGGATAAAACACGGATATGGGCTGTTCTGTTACAGAACAATTTCTATTTTACTGCAATAGCATTATGCGGTACGTTTTTTATGGCTGTCAATTACATGGCACAGGCCGGATGGTCTGTCGGTATTAAACGTGTTCCGGAAGCCATGGGCGGTTTTCTGAAATTTGGAATGCTGGGGATGTTTATCATCTTCGCTTTGGGTCATCACGATTTGTATCACTGGACTCACCATGAATTATACGATCCGAATAGTCCGGAGTATGATAAAATATTAGCGGGTAAATCCGGCTACTTAAATATTCCGTTTTTTGTAATCCGAATGATTGCTTATGCTGTTATTTGGGTTGGGCTCTCTTATTTACTTCGCAAACAGTCGTTACTGGAAGATGAGAACGGTGGATTAACGTACTATAAGAAGAGTATGACTTTGTCAGCGGTATTCCTTGTATTATTTGCCATTACCTCTTCGACTGCAGGCTGGGATTTCTTGATGAGCATAGAGCCGCACTGGTTTAGTACATTGTTTGGCTGGTATACCTTTGCTGGTTTGTTTGTAAGTGGATTGGCCATGATGTGTGTCATCATTCTCTACTTGCGTAGAAAAGGGTATATGGATCATGTTTCAGAAAGTCATTTACATGACGTTGGTAAATTTATGTTTGCCTTCTCTGTATTCTGGACTTACCTATGGTTCTCACAGTTCATGTTGATCTGGTATGCTAACCTTCCGGAGGAAGTTGTGTACTATCAGGTACGCTGGAGATATTTCAGAACGCTTTGGGTAGCTAACTTGTTAATCAATTTCTGTGCGCCGATTTTAGTATTGATGACACGTGATGCAAAACGCAAGATTCAAGTATTATGGGTGGCTGCTATTATCATTCTGTGCGGACACTGGCTGGACGTTTACATGATGGTCATGCCGGGTATTGTTGGTCCTGATTGGCATTTAGGATTCATTGAATTCGGAACCGCAATCGGTTATCTGGGTTTATTTTTATTCAGTACTCTTACTGAATTATCTAAAGCAACCCTTCTTCCGAAAAATCACCCGATGTTACAAGAGACGTTACATCATCATATTTAGTAGTAGGTTAAAATCATTTTTGTAAAAAGAAGAATTCATCCATGATAAATTTATTAACACTCGTCGTTATCATATTGGCTTTGGTCACTGTCTGGAGGCTGATCAGAGTTTTGGAATTAGTGCGTGATTTACGCGGCGACGAAGATCCCATTACGGACCAGGACAATAAATTCAATGGCAGAATGTCTATTCTGTTTTTGATAGTAGGTTTTGCAGGGATGATCTATTTCACAATCGATGCAAAAAAATATTTGTTACCAATTGCCGCTTCAAAACACGGCGTGCTGACTGACAATTATTTGTACATCAATTTTGCATTGATTGCCTTTGTGTTCTTCATCACTCAGTTTTTATTGTTTTACTATGCATGGAAATACAAACATGTAAAAGGTAAGAAGGGACTCTTCTATCCGGACAACCATAAACTTGAATTTATCTGGACAGTTATTCCTGCCATAGTATTGATGGGCCTGATTGTATACGGATTGAAACTATGGATTAACATCACTGCTCCTGCACCTAAAGATGCAATGGTCATTGAACTTTACGGAAAACAATTTGACTGGACAGCACGTTATTCAGGTGCTGACAATAAACTTGGGAAATCTAATTTCAAATTGATCACCGACGAAGATCCACTAGGAGTAGATTCATTGGATCCTCTTGGAGTAGATGATAAAATTACAAGAGAGTTACACCTTCCTGTTAATTCGAAAATCATTTTTAAGATCCATTCACGGGACGTTCTTCACTCGGCTTACTTCCCACATTTACGTGCACAGATGAATGCTGTACCGGGAATGACAACAGAAATATTTGTTGAGCCAACCATTTCAACCGATAGCATGCGTGTCATTACAAATGATCCGAAGTTTGATTATATTTTATTATGTAATAAGGTTTGTGGAGTCGCTCATTATAATATGAGAATGAAACTGGTCATTGAAAGTCCGGAAGCATTTAAAAAGTGGTATAGAGATCAACCGTTTGTTTTTGCACGACCGGAAGCTGTTGTAGCTCCTGTTGATTCTCTAAAAATGACTGATGCAACAAGTGGAAAAGGAAAAGTAACGGCTGCCAAATAAGCAACCGGATAAGTTTTTTATAATTAATTGAATCATTAAAAAGTATTAATAATGTCAACTCATTCAAACGGTCATGGTGAAGAAGTGCACGATGCACACGATCATCACGAACATCATGATACCTTTTTGACGAAGTACATCTTCAGCAAGGATCATAAGATGATTTCGAAGCAATTTCTGGTAACAGCAATTCTCATGGCTATTATGGCCATGGTAATGTCCCTGATTTTCCGTTTACAGCTGGGCTGGCCGGATCAGAAGTTTCCGATTATGGAAAAATTGATTGGTCATTGGGGAAAAGGTGGGAAGTTGGATCCAAGCTTTTATCTGGCATTAGTCACCATCCACGGAACGATCATGGTATTCTTCGTTCTAACCGGTGGACTATCCGGTACATTCAGTAATTTATTGATCCCTTTCCAGGTCGGTGCGCGTGATATGGCTTCAGGATTCCTGAACATGTTATCGTATTGGTTTTTCTTTGGTTCATGTGCTGTGATGACTGCATCTTTATTTGTACAGGCAGGCCCCGCATCAGCGGGATGGACAGTGTATCCGCCTTTGAGTGCATTGCCTCAGGCAATACCGGGTTCCGGAGCGGGTATGACCCTTTGGTTAGTCAGTATGGTACTATTCATTGCATCAGCATTATTAGGAGGTATTAATTACGTCGTGACTATTATTAACCTTCGTACAAAAGGAATGAGCATGACACGTCTACCATTGACGATCTGGGCATTCTTTATCACAGCAATTCTGGGAATCCTTTCTTTCCCTGTATTATTTGCAGCAGCATTATTATTACTATTTGACCGAAGCTTCGGAACAAGCTTCTTCTTGTCTGATATCTTTATAAACGGCGCACCATTACATCATTCCGGTGGTAGCCCGATTTTGTTTCAACACTTATTCTGGTTCCTTGGACACCCGGAGGTTTACATCGTATTGTTACCGGCCTTAGGATTGGCCTCAGAGGTTATTTCTACTCAATCGCGTAAACCAATCTTTGGCTACAAAGCCATGATCGGATCGATGTTGGTGATTGCCTTCTTATCGTTTATCGTTTGGGGTCATCACATGTTCATTACAGGAATGAATCCATTCCTGGGATCTGTATTCGTATTCACAACATTATTGGTAGCGATTCCATCAGCAGTGAAAGTGTTTAATTACCTGGCGACATTATGGAAGGCGAACATTGTACTTTCCCCTGCGATGTTATTTGCTATTGGTCTGGTTTCTTTCTTTATTTCAGGCGGACTTACAGGAATTATCTTAGGTGATTCAGCATTGGATATAAATTTACACGATACTTATTTTGTAGTTGCCCACTTCCATATTGTAATGGGAAGTTCGGCCATCTTCGGAATGTTTGCAGGAGTTTATCATTGGTTCCCTCGTATGTTTGGCAGAATGATGGATAAACGATTGGGATATCTGCATTTCTGGATTACCATCTTAGCAGTTTACGGAACTTTCTTCCCTATGCACTTTGTTGGATTATCAGGTGCTCCGCGTCGTTACTATGCTTACACAGCGTATGAAGGTTTTAATGCAGCGTTAAACATCAATGCATTGATTTCTGTATTTGCCATTCTTGGTGGATTGGCGCAATTAATTTTTGTCTTCAATTTCTTTTACAGCATGTATCGCGGTAAACGCTCTGTTCAAAATCCATGGAAGTCAAACACCCTGGAGTGGACGGCACCGGTTGAGCATCTTCATGGTAACTGGCCGGGAGAAATTCCAACCGTACATCGTTGGCCATATGATTATGGTAAGCCCGGAGCAGAAGACGATTTTATTCCGCAAACCACACCTTATTCTGAAACAAAAACATCAAATCTTCCCGAAGAATCTTAGGAAGAACAGAAAAAGGGAGCAACTTAATTGCTCCCTTTTTTTGTCTGAAAATCCCGCCGGTAAAAGGATCCGGCGATTTTAGCAATCATTTTTTTATTGCGTCAAAGAACATTTTCTGTTGTTTTCTTACATTGTCAAGGTGAATCAGGAATTACTGCACAATTAAAAGGGAGAGGCCGTATTTTTCAGCACTTAAACACACCTCATGAGCGTTTCAAGACCTGTAGAACAAATTTATAGTAATTATACGGCGGAAGATTTCAATGTTTGGAAGACGCTGTATGAACGCCAAATGACCTTGTTAAAGCCAAATGTTTCTGAGCAATATTTAACAGGATTAAAGAATGTCGGATTTCAGGCAACGGTCATTCCTGACTTCAGAGAAGTCAATGAAAAATTAAAAACTTTTACCGGATGGAGGTTGACAGTAGTTCCAAACATTTCTCCACAGAAAGAATTTTTCGAATTTCTTTCAAGAAAACGTTTCACTGCAACTTGTTGGTTAAGAACGATGGAACAACTTGATTACATTGAAGAGCCGGATATGTTTCATGACGTTTTTGCGCATGTTCCTTTGTTGAGTAATCCTGCTTATTGTAATTTCTTCGAAGGGATTAGTCGATTGGCACTCCAATACGATTGTCATCCGCATGCAGTAGAATTACTCAGTCGTATATACTGGTATACGATAGAATTCGGGTTGATTAAAGAAAAAGGGCAGCTAAAAATCTATGGTGCAGGAATTATTTCTTCAGCCGGAGAGACCAGACATTGTATGTCAGGAGTGCCGGTCTTTTCCTATAATGTGAAAGATGTTTTTGAGAGTTCATTTCGTACTGATGCCATGCAGGAAAAATATTTTGCAATTGATTCCTTTGAGCAATTGTATAAATCACTTTCCGAAATTGCACAATTATTAAAATCAGAAATGATCACCATTCTATCCGAAAAAAAAGCAGCGGGTTCAAATTAAAAAGAATACGAGTTTCAGTCTTAAATAAGCAACTCTGAAACGGTCAACAGGAATAATATGTATTTATTCGCTTTCCGGAAGCGAAACGGAGCTTGTGTCACGAATTTCTGAATGTCTGATTTTGCCACCCAGGTAATTCACATTAGTGAATAATGCAATACAAGTAAGGAGTAATATGAAGGTGGCAGCGGTTACATTTTTACCGGCTTTTCTATTTTTATGATTGAGTACAAAAGCGGTAATTCCAAAAATGGCGGTCACCTCCATGATCCAAAAAGCTAATTCAGCAGCCTCTTCATGCGGATGAATCATTGCAGGGTTTTTCTGGCCAATTGCCTTTAAAACATCTTCAGCACTTTCTCCTGTAAAAAATGCGGGAATTGAAAGTAACCCGGTTAGGATCACAAGCCCCAATGCTGATTGCTTAATGGCTTGATTTTTAAACAGGTATCCGCCGATTAAAAGTGCGCAACTGAAGATACTTCCCATTATTGGGAAATGATTAACGACTAAATGCCAGTGCGCTCCATTCATTTAATATGATTTTTTCTGTTCTAAATTTGGAACAGAAAAGTACAATATTTTTTGAAGTTAACTTTTAAGATGCTGTTCATTACTTTCTAATCAAGATAACCTGAGAATAAGATGAATGTGTTTTCTTCCTGACATAAGTCATGGAATATCAAATATTAATGTTCGTTCTTTAATGCAAATCAAAGTATTGTACATGTTCCAACGTGACATTAATATGACAGAGCAAGATGGACTTTTTCGACCTTTGCGCGCAGAAAAACAAACTACAGCTTTGCATTTGCTAAAGACGATTGCTTTTACACATAAAAAGACTCCGTTAAAGGAGCTTACCCGGTTCTTTCTCCATGAAGAGAATCGTAAGGCTCGACTTGCTGTACTTAAATATTCGTGTGAGATTAGTGAAGTCATGTATGTAGCAACATGCAATCGGATCGAATTTATTTTTACCACACAACACTCATGCGATCAGGAATTTTTAACTAAATTTTTTCACCACTTTCGGGAAGATTGGACTAAAACCGAAATAGACTTTGCTGTCAAACATGCAGAAGTTTTTGAAGGTGATGAAGCATTGCGTCATATTTATCGTGTAGCATCTTCTCTCGACTCCCTGGTAGTTGGAGAAAGAGAAATCATTGCTCAGGTAAGAAAAGCCTACGACGCTTGTTGTGCTGAAGGATTAACAGGAGATGTATTACGATTGGTTGTGAAATCAACTGTGACAACAGCAAAACAAATTTACACTGAGACTAAGATTGCCAATAATCCTGTTTCTGTTGTGTCTCTGGCAGAACGAAAATTACGAGACTATAAATTAGATAAAAAATCACGGATAGTTTTAATTGGTTCAGGTGAAACCAATACAAATCTTGCAAAGTATCTCATTAAGCAAGGGTTCTGTAATTTTATTGTATTTAACCGTACAGTAGAAAATGCTCAGAAACTTTGTAAAATTATTTCTTCAGCAACTGTTACAGCAGTTGCATTTCCACTTAGTCACATTTTAAAATACAAATCAGGCTTAGATGTGATGGTAACATGTACGGCAACAGATGAGCGATTGATTACACCTGCAGTTTATTCTTCATTATTGAATGGAGAGACTGATAAGAAAGTAATCGTTGATTTATCAGTTCCTTCCAATGTTGATCCTGCTGTTTTGACTTTACCTCATGTTCAATTAATTGATATTAATGAATTGAAGTCTATAGCTGAAATAAATTTAGTAGAACGTCAAAAAGAATTCTCAGCAGCGGAAATATTGATAGAAGCAAATATTCTTGCCTATCATCATATGCACCGCACAAGGTCACTTGAGATAAAAATGAAAAATGTGCCTGAGAAAATTCGTGAAATAAAAGATAAAGCCGTGAACGATGTTTTTGCAAATGAAATCAGTCATTTGGATGAAACATCGAGAGATACACTTCTCAAGGTGCTCGATTATATGGAGAAGAAATACATATCCGTTCCAATGGTCATGGCAAAAGAAATTATTCTTGATTCAACTAATTAATATTTCTGCACGGATTTTTTCGATTATATTTGCTGAGACATTACTGTCTATCTGATATGCGAAACCCTTTAATTATTGGTACCCGTGGAAGTGAGCTCGCATTGTGGCAAGCGAAGTATGTTCAATCTCTGCTTCTTGAATTAGGACTTGATTCTGAATTGAAAATTATCCGTACTCAAGGAGACAACGTTCAGGATTTAAGTTTAGACAAACTGGAAGGCAAAGGCTTTTTTACAAAAGAAATTGAAGACGCATTACTTAGCGGCGAGACCGACATAGCGGTTCATTCACACAAAGATCTTCCGACAGAGTCGTCGGAAGGCTTATTAATAGCTGCCGTTTCTGAACGGGAAGACCCATCTGAATTGTTATTAATCAGAAAAGAATCAGTCGATACACATCAGAAGTTTTCGGTTAAAAAAAATCCAATAGTAGGAACATCTTCTGCTCGTCGTAAATCTCAAATGCTGGCCTTTCGTCCCGATGTTGAATTAAAAGATTTGAGAGGAAATGTACCGACCCGCATTCAGAAACTTAGAGATGGATTGTACGATGCAATTCTGGTTGCTGCAGCTGGAGTTGAACGATTGGAAATTGACTTGTCTGATTTGCATGTAGAACGATTAGATGTAAAAGAATTTATCCCTGCACCTGCTCAAGGTGTTTTAGCGATACAAATCAGAAGCAGTGACAAGGAACTCGCAGAAAAAATAAAACCACTTGATCATTTAGAAGTTCGTCGCTTAATCAGTATTGAACGACGTGTGCTCAATTTATTTCAAGGCGGTTGTCAAATGCCGGTAGGTGTGTATGCTGAATATGATGATGAAAGCGAACTGTATTCTGTTCGTGCATCTTTTTCTTCCTCCTGGGATCGATTGCCTGTTAGTGTTTATTCAGAGTCGAAAGATATGTATGCGCTCGCTGAGAGAATTGTAGATAAAATCCGTGCTATTCAACCGGCATCAGTTTTTATCACTCGTGAATTAAGGCGTGATGATTTTTTAAAACAAGTATTGGAGCACAATGGATTCACATACGCTTGTCGTTCGTTGATTTTCATGAGTGCTGTTCCATTTCTAAATGTACCCGATACTGATTGGATATTTTTCTCCAGCAAACATTCAGTGAATTATTTCTTTGAACAGAAGCCGACATTGAAAGACCAAAAATTTGGTTGTGTTGGAAAAGCTACTGCCGATGCTCTTCGTAAGTATGGAAAGAGAGCAGAGTTTATAGGTGGAACAGCAAATACTAAAATGACAGGAAAACAATTCGCCGGAAAAGTCGGAGAGGGAAAGGTATTGTTTCCGCAAGCAAAGGGAAGTATGCGTTCTGTTCAACAACAATTTGTCAAGCGATCACAAGTAGTAGATTTAGTTGTCTATGAAACGATAAAGAAAAATACAGGTATTCAACCGGAAGCTGATATTCTGGTTTTCACTTCTCCTTCTAATGTCGAAGCATGGTTTGAAAATTATACCATTCGAAAAAATCAGAAAATTGTCGCAATGGGAGATGCAACAGCTCATGCTTTGAAAGACAGAAAAATTTATGCTCATGCCATGCCCGATGCTTTCGATGACTCCGGACTTGCTCGAGCTGTTTTCGGTGCAAGTGCAGTAACTAAAACAGATTATTAAACCGGTAAACTATTTTTCAGAATTGAAAAAGTATTAACTGCAATTACATGATACGCCCAAGACGCCTAAGAAAAAATCCGATCATCAGGGAGCTAGTAGCAGAGACTCGATTATCTAAAGAAATGTTCATCTATCCATACTTTCTAGTGGATGGAAAAAATGTTGTTCAGCCAATTGATGCTATGCCCGGAATAAGCCGATTCTCTTCTGACACATTGATTAAAGATGTTGAAAAAGGACTGAAGGTTGGAGTTAATAAAATTTTATTATTTGGCGTAGGAGAAGAGAAGTTCGAAGATGCACACTCCGCTCATGCTGATCATTCAATTATTGCCGACTCAATTCGTGAACTAAAAAAGAATTTTGGAAATGATATTTACATCGTAAGTGATATTTGTTTGTGTGCTTACACAACACATGGTCATTGCGGTTTGTTGAAAGGAGACGAAGTGCAAAATGATCCGTCGCTGGAAGTGTTAGCAAAAATGGCACTTGCTCATGCTCATGCAGGAGTAGATATGGTGGCGCCTAGTGATATGATGGATGGACGAGTGGCTGCGATAAGGGATTTACTCGATAGTAGCAACTATGAAAATCTCCCTCTGATGTCCTATGCGACTAAATTTGCTTCCGCTTATTATGGTCCTTTTCGGGAAGCTGCTGTTAGTGCGCCAGGAAAAGGAGACAGGAAGTCATACCAAATGGATTATCGCAACAGCAGGGAAGCAATCCTGGAAGCCTCTCTTGATGAAGCGGAAGGAGCAGACATCATCATGGTAAAACCTGCTTTGGCGTATCTGGACATCATCCGTGCTGTCCGTGAACGGACAGAATTGCCGATAGCCTGTTACAACGTTTCAGCAGAATATTCCATGGTAAAAGCCGCTGCCACCGCCGGAATGATAGACGAACAACGAATTGTTATGGAGAATATGTACGCTTTTTCCAGAGCCGGTGCCGGTATCATTATTTCCTATCATGCGAGGGAAATTCTTGAAAAACAGTGGCTTTGAGCCATGAGATTAATAGACTAATAGATTACTAGATTACTAGAATAATAGAGTACTAGAATAATAGATTGTTTGATTGAGGGATTGTAGACAGCGCCTGCTCATTTTAGCAATCATCTGTCATCTACACAACTGCCAACTGATCAACCGTCAACTGCCCAACTGCCAACTAACCAACTGCCAACTAATATTCCAAAATCGTCTATATTTATTTACCTTTAACATCAGTTAAAAACTAGCCATCCTCATATCTATGGAACGTAAGACCGAAGTATTGGATAACGTTATTATCAAATTTGCAGGTGACTCAGGTGACGGTATGCAATTAACCGGCACTCAATTCACCAACACAGCTGCATTATTTGGAAACGACCTGAGTACTTTTCCTGATTTTCCTGCGGAGATTCGTGCTCCTCAAGGAACCCTTGCCGGTGTATCCGGTTATCAATTGCATTTTGGCAGCGTGGAGATTTATACTCCAGGCGATTTCTGCGACGTATTAGTCGTGATGAATGCCGCTGCGCTCAAAGCGAATATTCGCTTCCTGAGAAAGAGCGGGACAATCATTGTTAATACAGATGGATTTGATCCAAAGAATTTGCGTTTGGCAAATATTCCTGAAGCTCAGAATCCACTCGAAGACGGATCGCTTGATCTGTTTAAAGTCATCCGAATGGATGTAACTAAAATGACTCGTGCAGCTTTGTCAGAGTCAGGTTTAGGAGTGAAGGAAATTGATCGCTCTAAAAACATGTTCGTGTTAGGATTCCTTTATTGGATGTACAACCGGACCATGGATCATACATTGAAATTCCTGGATGAAAAATTCGGGAAGAAGCCGGATATTTTAAAAGCGAATGTGGATGTTTTAAAAGCCGGTTATCACTACGGTGAAACCAGCGAGGAATTCGGCGAGCGATACATGATTAATCCGGCGAAAATTGCTCCCGGTGTTTATCGAAACATCATGGGTAATCAAGCAGTAGCATTAGGACTCATAGCCGCTTCGCAAAAATCCGGTTTGCAATTATTTTATGGTACATATCCGATCACTCCTGCTTCCGATATTTTACATGAGTTGTCTAAACAGAAAAATTTCGGTGTAAAAACCTTTCAAGCAGAAGATGAAATTGCAGCGATCAGTTCTTCAATAGGCGCAAGCTTTGGAGGTTCGCTCGGAGTTACTGCATCATCAGGTCCCGGTATAGCTTTGAAAGCTGAAGCGATGGGCTTGGCGTTGATGTTGGAACTTCCACTCGTCATCATCAATGTTCAACGCGGAGGACCGTCAACAGGCTTACCAACAAAAACGGAACAAAGCGATTTGTTACAAGCAGTATACGGTCGTAACGGTGAAGCACCGATTCCGGTGATTGCAGCATGTACACCATCCGATTGTTTTGCAATGGCATACGAAGCATGCAGGTTAGCAATTGAATTTATGACTCCGGTTATTTTACTGACCGATGGCTACATTGCAAATGGTGCTGAGCCATGGATGTTCCCAAAAGCATCTGAACTTGCTGACATTAAAGTAGAATATGCGAAGACGCCTCAGGGAGATGAGAAGTTTCTCCCGTACAAACGAGATGAAAAACTGTCCCGACCTTGGGCTATTCCCGGAACTAAGGGACTTGAGCATCGCATCGGTGGATTAGAAAAGCAACACGAAACAGGAAACATCAGTTACGATTCACAGAATCATGAATTCATGGTTCACATGCGTGAAGCAAAAGTTGAGAGGATTGCCGATTACATTCCACTTCAAACAGTAGAAGTTGGAACTGAAAAAGGAAAACTACTGATACTTGGTTGGGGATCTACATTTGGCGCAATCAAGAAAGCTGTACTTTCTGCAAGAGAAGAAGGGTATGATGTTTCACACATTCAATTGCGTCACATTCGTCCATTCCCGAAAAATCTTGGCGAATTACTTTACAGTTATGATAAAGTAATAATTCCTGAGATGAACAGCGGTCAGCTGATTAAAATGATTCGCGATAAATTTTTAATTCCTGCAGAAGGATTAAATAAAGTTCAGGGAATGCCATTTAATGCAGAAGAAATCTATAACAAGATCGTTGAAGTATTAAAATAAATAACCTTCACTCAAATTCTATTTCCTCATGGAACCAATCATAGAAAAATTCACCAGTAAAGAACTCGTAACCGATCAGGATGTCCGGTGGTGTCCGGGTTGCGGCGACTATTCAATTTTGAAACAAGTGCAGACGGTTATGCCGGATCTTGGTATTGCCAGAGAAAACATTGTTTTCATTTCCGGAATTGGTTGCTCATCACGTTTTCCATATTACATGGAAACTTTTGGTATGCATTCTATTCATGGTCGTGCAACGGCAATTGCAAGCGGATTAAAAGCTTCCCGTCCTGAATTATCCGTATGGATAGTAACCGGAGACGGTGATGCATTATCCATAGGTGGCAATCATACGATTCACATGTTACGCCGTAATTTCAATGTAAACATTTTGCTTTTCAACAATGAAATTTACGGATTAACAAAAGGACAATATTCTCCAACATCGGAAGAAGGTAAAGTAACCAAGTCCACGCCGATGGGATCTGTTGATCATCCTTTCAATCCGATTGCATTGTGTATGGGAGCTGATGCAACTTTCGTAGCGCGTTCAATGGATCGTGATCCTAAACATTTGCAAGCAATTCTTCGTCGTGCAAATGATCACAAAGGAACATCCTTCGTTGAGATTTATCAGAATTGCAATGTCTTCAACGATGGAGCATTTGAAGTTTTCACTGAGAAGTCATCGAAGAAAAACGAAACGCTCTTCATGGAAAGCGGCAAGCCTTTGATTTTCGGAGATAATAATGACAAGGGAATTCGTCTCGACGGATTTACACCAGTCGTGGTTGATCTTACTAATGGTGCTTCTGCAAATGACCTGTGGATTCACGACGAAACAGACAGAGTGAAAGCAGGAATTTTATCACGCTTCTTTGATAATCCGAAAATTGAAAATCATTTGCCACGTCCATTCGGTTTGTTCTATGTGGAAAATCGTTTTTGTTACGAAGACAAAATGGCTCAACAAATCGTTGACTCAAAAGCAAAAAAAGGAAGTGGTAACCTCGACGCATTATTGAGTGGCAAAGAAATCTGGACGATTAATTAAATGATTATTCTGTATTCAGTACTTAGTACTGAATACAGAATAATCATTTACTACCGGCATCTATCCTGCACGTTTTTCTTTTTCCGAACCATTTGTATCTTTTTTTCGAAACATAGTCATACAGTTTATCTCTCAAACTTTTAGGCAGAATAGAAAAAGCATAAAGCCATCGATATGGTAAAGGAAGTTGTTGAATAATTTGAAGAACAGCTTCGGACTTTTCGTAAAAATCTTTTTCTATTAATAAATAAATTGTATCGGGAAATTTTTCATCATGCGTAATCGCATGTTCCTTTATAATGTTTATTCCTTCAGGCTGTTGAAGAGAAATAAATATAAATTTCTTGTGGCGATCTTTCTTGATGAGCCAATCTACAATTCCATTACAAAGATTGCAGTAGCCATCGAAGAGAATGATGTATTGCATTTTCGGTTGAGTAGGAATTAGACTGTATTCAGTATTCTGAAGGTCGTGAAAAGATTAAATACTAGTACAAAGCACCTAAAAATTAATATATAATTCAACTCCTAATACCTGATAAAGTATACTGAGTACAGACTACAGTCTTCCTAGAAATGGTATGCAGCTCCCAATGTCAGATAAGCTACTCCATATCCAAGTTCTCCATATACGCCCCAGTTTTCACTGAAATAGTAACGGGTACCAAGATAGATAGAAGGGAAAAAGCGATTGGAGCCGCCTAAGCCAAGTGGAGTATAAACACCTGGATTATTGCTTTTATAAGAGGAGTTGTAAAAATTAAAAGACAGCATTAAGCCGCCGTAAACATCCAGATTTTTCATGTCCAATCCGTGGTAGTGATAAGCACTTCTGATTCCTAAAACAGTGTAGGAAGAATTATAGTCATATTTGTAAGTAAAATATGACGTTGAATAGCTGTATGATTGATAGCCTAAATATCCACCTAAGCTTATTGTACCCGGACCGTCAACATCCCAGTTTCCATGCTCAAATTGAAAGGCAAATCCCGGACTGGCTGATCCAAGTCCTGAGCCTAAGGCAGTTCCGAATCCGATTCCGACAGATGCAACATTGTCTCCATTCTTTAATTGTTGTGCAGGTGAAGCGAATGCTATAATTGCAAAAAGTAAGGTCAGGGTTAGAACTTTAATGGTTTTCATAGTGATGATTTTTTACAAATTTAAATTAGTTTTTTGTTTAAAAGTATGCCGTTGTTTTCATTTATAAACAGTCGGGCGTTAGTCAGTTTGTCAGTTGATTAGTTGCCGGTGAATCAGTTGTCATATTAGCTGTCAGTTATTCAGTTGTCAGTTCAACTGTTGTCACGGTAGATTTCTTGTAATTTTTTTTTCTTAGACATTGTTAAGCACCAGCAATCTATTAATCTATCGCCCAAGATATTTCCCGACAATCGGCATCCTCCGTCCTGGTCCGAATGACTTGGAAGAAATGCGTAGTACGGGTGGCGTTTGGTAGCGTTTGTATTCGTTAGTGTTCACCAACTTTAAAACTCTTTGAACCAATGCAGGGTCAAATCCTTCGGCAATAATTTCCGTCGGGCCAAGTCTCTTTTCAATGTATAGAAATAAAATTCGGTCCAGTTGATTGTAGTCCGGTAGTGAATCGGAGTCTTTTTGTCCGGGTCGTAATTCTGCAGATGGAGGTTTAGAAATAATTTCAAGAGGAATAACTACTCCGTCACGATTTAAAAATTGAGTCAGCGCATACACCTGTGTTTTGTAAACATCACCAATTACAGATATTCCTCCACACATATCACCATATAAGGTTCCGTATCCGACAGCCATTTCGCTTTTGTTAGAGGTGTTCAGTAAAATATATCCAAACTTATTTGACTCAGCCATTAATAAGGAGCCACGAATTCTTGCTTGTATATTTTCTTCAGCAACCGAAAAAGGCAGGTCTTTGAAAACTGGCTTTAATGTTTGCAGATATTGATTGTAAATTTCTTTTATGGAAATAATATCATGCGTGATGCCCAGATTTTTTACCAGTTCAAGAGAGTCGTCAATGGATCCCTGAGAAGAAAACTCTGACGGCATCAGTATGACATGAACATTTTCTTTTCCTAATGCATGAACTGCCAATGTAGTTACTAATGCAGAGTCAATACCTCCTGACAATCCAATGATTGCTTTTTTGAAGTTTGCTTTTTTGAAATAATCACTGATTCCTAAAATCAATGCATGATAAATATTTTCTAAGGACTTTGTGTCGACTGAAAATTGATCCTCTGCGCTTGTTTGATTCAAAGGCTGCGGAATGGACGCTGCAATCAAATCACCTTTGTGTTCATCGAATTCAAGTATGGTAAAATCTTCTGCAAAATAATTTGCTTCAGCAACAACTAATCCGTTTTTATTTATAGCGACTGAACCACCGTCAAAGATGAGTTCAGTTTGTGCGCCAACATGATTTACATAGATCAGTGGAAGTTTATAATTGGAAACATTTTCTTTCAGCACAGCTTTTCTTTCTTCTGCATGTGCATAATCAAATGGCGATGCTGCAATATTGATCATTAATGTCGGAGCAGATTGGATGAGCGTATCCATCGGACAAGCAACATACATTGGATCATCTTCAACATTCCATA
Source organism: Bacteroidota bacterium (assembly GCA_043721935.1). Classification (GTDB taxonomy): domain Bacteria; phylum Bacteroidota; class Bacteroidia; order AKYH767-A; family 2013-40CM-41-45; genus JADKIH01. The sequence continues at coordinate 23,252 of JAYSPU010000067.1, forward strand.
AGTCTTCGCAGATTGTCAGTGCTATTTTTTGTCCGCCGACATTTATGCAATGAAAAAATTTTCCGGGTTCAAAATAACGGTACTCGTCAAAAATGTCATAATTGGGAAGTAATGCTTTGTGAACTTCATCCACAATTTTTCCTTCAGATAAAACAAGAGCGGCATTGAAAAGATTTTTTCCTTCAATGCGTGGATTCACAACAGGGCAGCCTACGATTGCAACTATTCCTTTGCAACTTGATGCGATTTCCAACGCGGCATTTTTACACTTTTGAATAAAATCGTCAAATTCCAGAAAATCTCCCGGTGGATATCCACTGATGCATAATTCAGAAAAGAGAATAAGGTTTGTCTGAAGCGCTATGGCTTTATCAATGGCTTCTTTTATTTTTTTTACGTTGGCTTCAAAATCTCCAATCGTATAATTAAGTTGAGCAAGAGCTATGCGCATAAAAAATCCCGGCTGTTTTTTGCAGCCGGGACAAAGTTACATCAAATGTCTTAGAATAAAATGCCTAATGTGAGGGCTAAAAAGTTACTGTTTGCTTTCAGATTATTGCCATCATATACATCCATAAAACCATTATTGAATTGTATTCCCATCAATAGAACCGTTGAGCCGCTCAGCGTGTATTCAACACCGCCACCAATAACCATGGAAAGATTCAATGTGTTGATGTCTTTTTTAATGTCCACATTATTTTCTTCTGAAGACGGATTCTGTATTAGTTGACCGGCATTGTTTGTTTCTTGGGTGATTTTAGTATTAGCTCGGGAGCGTATGTTTATTCCCGGTGCAATACCGGCTTGCAAATAGTATGTTAAATACCCGATTTCGTTCGTTTTTAATTTAATCGTAAGTGGAATTTCTATGTACTGCATGCTTAAAGACGATTGAGTAGAAGTGGTGATGGTAGAATCGCCACCTGAAATATTAGTTCTTTTATCTACAATCAATGATTTTAACTTTCCCCCACGATAAGATATGTCAAGTCCTGTTGCAAATGAATACCGCTCAGCAAAGCCAAATTCTGTGATAAGTCCATACGTGAAGCCGAATTTTGAGCCATTGCTTTCATAGTCTTTGCTATCCGTGCGTAACCAGGCAAGGGATGGTGATGCTTTCAAGCCAAAGTGAACATCTGATCCGCCGGATTGAGAAAATGCTGCCCATGAGGCCATTACAAATAAGAGGGTGGAGAATATTTTTTTCATGTTTTCTGGTTTTTCTGTTTTTCTGCAATGGTTAATCTATACTTTTGCAGCCTACAATGATACGCATAAATTTCCCTCTTCAGGTGGCACAATGGACATTGGTTTTATACAGTGCTTTGTTGATTACCTCGTGTACTTCAGACAAGCCTTCTGTAACTAACATTAATGTAGACTTGAAAGTTCAGCGCTTTGAGCAAGATTTGTTCAATATGGATACACTTCATCCGGACCGATCGATAGAAAAGTTGCAAGCCAAATACAATGATTTTTTTAATCTGTTTGCTTTTCAGGTTACAACATTAGGTAGTCGCGATTCTGCCATTATGATCGATCATTTTTTAAATTTTGTGACCGATACTAATTTTCGAGCTATTTATAAGGACTGTAATGAACGGTTCGGAAACTTTGACATGTACAAGAATGAATTAACAGATGCCTTTCGATACTACAAATTCTATTTCCCCGACAAAGCTATTCCGCAAATTGTGACCTTGATATCTGCGTTTTCATATCCTGTAGTTTGTGATTCAACTACATTAGGAATATCACTCGATATGTACATGGGTTCTTCATATAAATATTACAACACGCTGGAACCTGCATTGCCAAATTATATTCGCTCGAAAATGGATCCTGCCTATCTTGTCAGTGATGCTGTGAAAGGTTGGTTGATGAGCGATTATGAACTCGATGCACCGGATGCGAAAGTGGTGGACAGGATGATTTCGCAAGGAAGAATTTTATGTTTGTTAGAAAAATTGCTTCCGGAAACTCCCGATAGTATCAGAACCGGTTACTCAACAGAGCAATTGAATTGGTGCAAAGAAAATGAAAAGAAAATATGGACGTTTTTCATTGATAATAAACTATTGTTTTCAACTGATCCGAACATCATTAGCAAATATGTCAGTGAAGGTCCAACCACTAATGGTTTTCCAAAGGAAGCACCTGGAAATATTGGTCAGTATCTCGGTTGGCAAATTGTAAAATCATATCTGCAAAATAACAAAGATGTAACGATGGAGCAGTTGATGATGGAAGAAAATGCAGGCCGCATTTTTTCATTATCGAAATACAAACCAAAAAAGTAAAGCTTGTATTTTTTGTCGTCTACATTTAATTAATAAAAAGAAAATAATTTTTAAATATAAATCGAATGGAGTCTTATATAAAATTTAGTGTTAAGCTTGACGAAGAGCGAATTCCGGAAACCATTGGCTGGGAAGCTACAGATAGTGGAATGGAAGGAAAGAAAAATGCAGAATCGATAATGGTCAGCATTTGGGATCCCAAAGAAAATACAACATTGCGTATTGACTTATGGACTAAGAAAATGATAGTCGATGATATGAAGCGATTTTTTTACGAAAACTTTTCGACTATGGCCGACACATACAATCGTGCTACCAATGACAATGAAGGTTCAAAGATGATTAAGGAATTCGCAGAAGAATTTCGTAAAATGACGGCTGAAAAAAACAATCAGAAAAGTCTATAGCGGATTACGACTATTTTTCCGGAGGGATGAAGTCGTTATTCACAGAGCTTATGTAATCCAGAATGTCATCTCGCCCTAGTTTTTTATCTGCTGATGATATGAAAAGCTGAGGCAGTTCGTCCCATGTTTTATTTAGTGTTCGCTTGTATTGTTCAACTGAAAAGATGATTTGTGTTTTCTTCAACTTATCTGCTTTCGTAAAAACAATTACCAGTGGAATTCCTTTTCCTCCAACCCAATTGATGAACGTAACATCTATAGGTTGTGGTTCGAGGCGAATGTCTACCAGAATAAAAACCGTCATTAAATTAGGACGTGATTCAAGATACGTGCGAATCATTCTATCCCAGGCAGCCTTTGAAGTCTTTGATGCCCGTGCAAAACCATATCCCGGTAAATCTACGAGGTACCATTTTTTGTTGACCAGAAAATGATTGATTAATTGTGTTTTTCCCGGAGTGCCAGATGTTTTGGCCAAACTCTTTTTCGCCACCAGCATGTTGATGAGTGAAGACTTCCCAACATTTGAACGACCAATGAATGCGTATTCAGGCAACTTAGGCGGCGGACATTTATCTGCTGTAGTATTACTCGTAATAAATTCGGCTTCTTTTATATTCATTTCTCAGGAGGCCGATTGACCATTAAATAATTTTTTAAGCCAACCGTCAAGAGCAGTATTGAATTGTTCCGGTTGTTCCATCATTGGAGCATGGCCACATTTGTCGATCCAGAACAATTCTGAATTTGGTAATAATCGGTTAAATTCTACAGCAACATCAGGAGGAGTAACGGTATCGTTTTTACCCCAGATGAGACAAGTTGGAAGCGTCATGTTTTTTAAATCGTCACTCATGTTATGACGAATGGCCGATTTAGCTAATGAAAGAATTCGAATCAGCTTTCCTTTATCGTTAACAATTCCGAAAACCTCATCGACCAGTTCTTTAGAGGCAGTTTGTGGATCGTAAAAAGTGTATTCAACTTTTTGACGGATGTAATTATAGTCTTCCCGCTTCGGAAAAGTTCCACCCATGGCGTTTTCGTATAATCCTGAAGAACCTGTAAGAACCATTGCTTTAATATTCTCCGGATGCTTTTTTACATACACAAGTGTTACGTGTCCGCCAAGAGAATTACCTATCAAAACGATGTCTTTATATCCTTTGAATTTAATAAAGTCGTCAACAAATTCAGACAACGCTTTCACATTGGTATTCAATAATGGCAGATTGTAAATCGGCATTAATGGAATGACGAGTTTATAGTTCTTCGAAAAATGTCCGACGACATCTACCCAATTACTTAATGCACCGAAAAGGCCGTGGAGCAGTACAAGTGTAGGCCCGTTTCCTTCTTCGATGTATTGAAAATCACCTTCTTGTTTTATTTCATAACCCATACATGGAGTTTTTCCAAATGTATAAAAAAAAACAAGCATGGCAGGCGTTAGAATGCATGTTCGTACAGAGACAATTGAACAATAGTATAGATAGGGCAGATATGAAGAGGCCGTCTGACTGCATTTTTCAGCCGCTTTTTTTTACCCGCGACCTCAATTTTTACCGATCCAACGATTCCGATGACCCTTGAAAAGCCGCAACAGTAGCGGCTTTGTAGAATTTATCAACAAAGTGGCAAAAAGTGGTAAAAAGTGGTAAAAATTCGTTTACATTAGCGCATCTAAAATTCTGGTGAATGGCAGGTTTCATTGGTGAATTTCCGTGTACAGTTGATGCGAAAGGACGATTCCTGCTTCCGGGTAGTTTGAAAAAACAAATCCCGGTAAAAGAGCAGAAGCGTTTTATCGTACACCGTGGTATTGAAAAGCATCTGATCCTTTACACCAGAAAAGAATGGGAAAAAATCAGTGAAGAAGTAAACAGTCTGAATTTGTATGTGAAAAAGAACAGAGAGTTCTTACGCAAATTCAATCGTGGTGCAACGGAAGTTGACCTCGATGCAATGAACAGAATGTTGCTTCCGAAGTCACTGGTAGAATACGCAGGTATTGAAAAAGATATTGTGCTCTTTGCTTATGGTAACCGAATTGAAATCTGGTCTGAAGCAGAATATACGCGGATGATGAAAGATGATTCGTCGGATTTTGCGCAGTTAGCCGAAGACGTGATGGGTAAGAAACGAAGGAACGATGACGAAGACTTATCATGATCCGGTTTTATTGCAGGAAAGCGTTGACGCGCTGAACATCCGACCCGATGGTACATATGTCGACCTCACTTTTGGTGGTGGCGGGCATTCGGCCGAAATTCTTTCACGACTGGGTGAGAAAGGAAAGCTCTTTGCTTTTGATCGTGATGAAGATGCTTCAGAAAATCTGATTGATGATTCACGTCTTGTACTGGTTCGTCATAATTACCGGTTCTTAAAAAACTTTCTACGGTTTTACGAGGCTATTCCGGTGGATGGTATTCTGGCTGATCTGGGAATTTCTTCTTACCAGATTGACGAAGGCTCAAGAGGATTTTCAATTCGCTTTGATGCTCCGTTGGATATGAGAATGAGTAAAGGGTTGACTAAAACAGCAGCGGATATTATTGCAAATTATTCAGAAGAGAGTCTGGTAAGGGTTTTTTCAGAATACGGTGAAGTTTTCAACTCGAAAACTTTAGCCAGAAAAATTGTAACGGAGCGAATGGAGAAAGTCATTTTGACAACGACAGATTTGAAATCAGTAATGTCAAGTGTCGCCGATCGTCAAAAGGAAAGTCAGTATTACGCAAAAGTATTTCAGGCATTGCGAATAGAAGTCAATGATGAGTTAGAAAGTTTGAAAGAGATGTTGATGAGTTGCAGTTCTGTTTTGAAAGAAGGAGGCCGATTGTCAGTCATAGCTTATCATTCACTTGAAGACAGACTTGTTAAAAATTTGATTGCAAAGGGAAAATTTGAAGGAGAACCCGAAAAGGATCTCTTTGGAAATAGCGAAGGTTTGCCATTTAAAGCAGTTACTAAAAAACCTGTTGAAGCGACAGAAGAAGAAGTTGAAAGAAATCCGCGTGCCAGAAGTGCCAAATTAAGAATCGCCGAAAAGACCAATCATGTCTGAAAATAAAGTTAAAAGTCCTTTACAAATTCAGGAAGAAGTTGCGGAAAAAGTAAAGCCGATGCAAAAAAAAATCGTGCCTGTACTTTCTGAAAACAAGTTGAAGATAAAAAAGTTGGCAGATAGGGAGATTGAAGATGCACAAGAGGAAGATGCAGCGGAAGAAGTAGTTGCAGCACCAAAAATTAAGAAAAAAAAGAAAACACCATCACGGATTCCAATTAACATATTTAAAGTATTTGGAATTCTGGAGCGGAATCAAGTTGTAAATGCAATGCCATTTATCCTTTTCGTTACCGTTTTACTCATGTTTTATATTTCAAATACATATTACGCTGAGGGAGTGGTTCGGGAAATAGACAAAACTAAGTTTTTGTTAAAAGAAAGACGTGCCGAGTACATATCAACGATGTCACGATTGATGTATCAGAGTAAGCAATCGGAAGTAGCAAAAGCATTGCTTCCGACAGGAATAAAAGAGTCAACAGAGCCTCCAAAGAAAATTTTTGTTACCGGACAATCCATTAAAAAATAATACACACAAAGCAATGGAAGTAAAAAAAGACATCATGTGGAGGATCAATGGATCCTTTATTATTATGTGTGTGTTTGGCCTGGTTATTCTTGGTCAGATAATCCGTATTCAGTTTGTTGAAGGGGATAAGTGGATGGCTTTGGCCAATAGCTTCACATTTAGATACTTCAATACTCCTGCCAGCAGAGGAAATATATTTTCATCTGACGGTCGCTTGTTATCGACGTCTATTCCGATCTATGACATCCGTATGGATTTACAGGCTGATGGAATGACGAAAAAACTTTTCGATGACGGTATCGACTCTTTGTCAATTGGGCTTGCTGATCTTTTTAAAGATCGTTCTTCTTCAGAATACAAACGAATGATCAAAGAAGCGCGTGCAAATAAAGAGCGTTATTTTCTTGTTCATCGGAATGTTCGGTATCCTGAATTGCAAGTTTTAAAGACTTTCCCGCTTTTTCGTTTAGGGAAATACAAAGGTGGCTTATTGACAGAGCAAAAAGAAATTCGTGAAATGCCATTCAAAATGCTGGCAGCACGAACAATCGGTTATATGCGGGATGTAAAGCCTGTAGGTATTGAATCATCTTTTAATCAGGAATTAAAAGGCGAAGGTGGAAAAAGGTTGATGCAAAAAATGAGTGGTGCTGTCTGGATGCCGGTGACTGACAAAGAACAGTTGGAACCACGTGATGGTAATGATCTGATAACGACAATTGATGTAAGTATTCAAGATGTAGCAGAAAACGCACTCGAAGAACATCTTCGTGCGCATAATGCAGATCATGGTTGTGCAGTACTGATGGAAGTTGCCACAGGAGAAATTAAAGCCATTGCAAATCTTTCTCGCAATGATGCCGGTGGATATTCTGAAGAATTTAATTATGTAATCGGTGAAGCAACTGAGCCCGGTTCCACGATAAAGTTGGCGTCTTTACTCGCTGCACTGGATGATGGCTATGTTGAGTTGAATGATACAATTAATGTAGGTTCCGGTGTGTGGAGTTATTACGGACAATCAATGAAAGATTCTCATGCTCCGAAATCAAGTCGCCTTTCAGTACAACGTTGTTTTGAAACATCTTCCAATGTTGGTGTTTCTAAAATTGTTTGGCAAAATTATGCAAAACGTCCGCAGGCATACATCAATAAATTGAAATCTTTCGGACTCGATGCAAAATTGAATCTGGAAATTGAAGGAGAAGGCATGTCACGTATCAAAAACACAACTGATAAAGACTGGTCGCCTGTTTCGCTTCCATGGATATCGATTGGATATGAAGTGGCATTGACTCCGCTGCAAATTTTAACCTTCTACAATGCCGTAGCTAATAATGGTCGTGTGGTGAAGCCAAGATTAGTAAAAGAAATTCGTAACCATGGCCGGGTAATAAAATCGTTTCCTGTAGTGATTCTTCGCGATTCAATTGCTTCTCCTGAAGCATTAAAGAAAGCGCGAACCATGATGGAGGGCGTAGTGCAAAATGGAACAGCTAGTTCATTAAATAAATCGCCATACAAAATAGCAGGTAAAACAGGAACGGCACAAATTGTAAATAACAAATTTGGATACGACAAAAGTCATCGTACGTATCAGGCATCGTTCGTTGGTTATTTCCCTGCAGATGCACCCAAGTACTCATGTATGGTAGTCGTTTATGCTCCCGGTAATGACGTTTTCTTCGGCGGCGCAGTTGCTGCTCCTATTTTTAAAGAGATCGCAGATAAAGTTTACTCTAATCACCTCGACATTCATACACAACCGTCGGATTCTGATACTATAAAAATAACGTCTCCATTGGCAAAAGTCGGAATGCAAAAAGAGACACGTAAAGTTATGGCTGCATTAAATGTTGCCGTTGTAACAACCGATGCAGATGCTCACATAGTGTCAACAACTATAACTTCAGACGGAGTGATATTTTCAGAAAGAAAAGTAGTTGATGGACTTGTGCCTTCAGTGAAAGGAATGGGTGCTGCAGATGCAGTTTTCATTCTTGAAAATGCAGGTTTACGAGTCAATGTTCGAGGTCGTGGAAATGTGGTAAGACAATCACTTGAACCCGGAAAGAAAATCAATAAAGGACAAACCATTTTGCTTGATCTTAATTTTTAATGCAACTAAAAGACATACTCTACAAAGCAGGAATCGTTGAGGTCGTTGGCCCGACTCAAATTGGTATTACGCACATTTGCTTCGACTCTCGTCAGGCAAATGAGGGCAGTTTGTTTGTTGCCGTCAAAGGAACATTGACAGACGGTCATCAATATATTCGTCAGGTCATTGATCGCGGAGCATTTGCTGTTGTGTGCGAACAGTTGCCCTTGGAAATCCGAGACGGTGTAACATATGTGAAAGTAAAAGACAGTGCATCAGCTTTAGCTATTATCGCTTCAAATTTTTATGGGAATCCTTCTGAAAAATTAGCACTCGTTGGAGTCACCGGTACGAATGGAAAGACAACGACTGCTACACTTTTATTTCAATTGTTCAGAAAACTGAATTTCAAAGCCGGATTATTATCAACGGTTCAAAATCAAATCAACAATAACGTACTGCCTGCTACCCATACAACACCTGATCCGATTCAACTCAATGAATTGCTTTCCTCAATGGTGGAAGCCGGATGTACACATGCTTTTATGGAAGTTAGTTCTCACGCTGTTGTTCAGAAGAGAGTAGAAGGACTGCATTTTGCCGGAGGTGTTTTTACCAACATCACTCACGATCATCTCGATTATCATAAAACATTTGATAATTACATCAAAGCCAAGAAAGGTTTTTTTGATGTATTGCCTTCTGATGCTTTTGCATTGATTAATAACGACGACAGAAATGGTGCAGTGATGGTGCAGAATACAAAGGCACGTAAGTACACATACGGACTTCGTACAATGGCTGACTATAAATGCAGAATCGTTGAGAATGATTTTTCTGGATTGCTGTTGAATCTGGATGGACAAGAAGTGCTGTGCAGACTTGTTGGAAGTTTTAACGGATATAATCTAACCGCTGTTTACGCTACAGCAGTTTTACTTGGCAGAGAGAAAATGGATGTGTTGGCGGCTTTGAGTTTATTACTTCCGGTCGAAGGGCGATTTGATTTTGTTTCTTCTCCCGGAAAAATTGTAGGCATCGTTGATTATGCACACACTCCGGACGCTTTACAAAATGTACTCTCAACCATTCGCGATGTAAGTTCTTCCGGTGGAAAGATAATCACCATTGTAGGATGTGGAGGCGACCGCGACGTAGCAAAACGTCCGGTGATGGCAACCATTGCTTGTAGAATGAGTGACAAAGTAATTCTCACCAGTGATAATCCACGCTCTGAAGATCCTGCTGTTATTATTGAGCAGATGGAAAAGGGAGTGCCGATTGATCTGGCAAGAAAAGTTATGTCCATCGTTGATCGTAAAGAAGCGATTCGGGCGGCAGTAAGTTTTGCTCAACCGGGAGATATAATTCTGGTTGCAGGAAAAGGACATGAAAAATATCAGGAAATCATGGGTGTTCGTACACCTTTCGATGATAAAAAAATTTTACAGGAGCTATTTAAAATAATGGCCTAACGCATGCTGTACTATCTGTTTGAATATTTAAAAAGAGAATTTAATCTCACCGGTGCCGGGGTGTTTCAATACATTTCCTTCCGTGCTGCATTGGCTGTGATCACGTCGTTGGTCATCACTTTGTTACTTGGAAAAAGAATAATTCGTTTCATCACTAAAATGCAAGTTGGTGAAACAGTTCGTGATCTTGGACTTGAGGGTCAGGTTGCAAAGCAAGGAACACCGACAATGGGTGGATTAATTATTCTTTCTGCAATCTTAATTCCAACTCTTTTGTTTGCAAGGTTAATGAACGTGTATGTCATCATCATGTTGATTACAACCATCTGGTTAGGAATTATTGGTTTCATAGACGATTACATCAAAGTATTTAAAAAAGACAAAGCAGGTTTAGCAGGGAAATTTAAAATTCTCGGTCAGGTTGGATTAGGATTGATTGTCGGCAGCATGTTGTATTGGAATCAAAATGTTGTAGTAAAAGAAAAAGCGGTCAAGCCGGCAATCAGTGTTGAACATCAGCATTCAAATGTTATCGAAGACATGCGACAGAATGAAAGCCTGTTGTATGCGCCTGTTGCAGTTAAGAAAACTACTACAACTATTCCCTTTGTAAAAAAGCATGAGTTTGATTATGCTGATTTATTAAAATGGTTAGGTGATGGATATAAAAAATTCGCCTGGTTAATTTATATACCGGTTGTCATACTCATTATCACTGCTGTTTCAAATGGAGCAAACATAACGGATGGTATAGACGGACTTGCCACGGGAACGAGTGCAATTATCGGAGCGACATTAGGCGTACTGGCTTATGTATCCGGTAATACTGTCTTTGCAAATTACCTGAACATTATGTACATCCCGAATACGGGTGAACTGGTGGTTTTCATTGCCGCATATGTAGGAGCGTGCGTCGGATTTCTTTGGTACAATGCATATCCGGCTCAGGTATTTATGGGCGATACAGGAAGTTTGGCCTTAGGTGGAATCAT
>JAYSPU010000068.1:0-2046 GCA_043721935.1 Bacteroidota bacterium
TATTGCCTTGCAATTTTAAAATTCGATTAAGTGTCTTTTGGTATAGGTGAAAGGTGAAAACAATAGTTTAAGATTTGCGGTCGTATGTTTTGTTTGATACGGTCACGGGATTTCTTCCAAAGTAGCATTTTCGTAATTTTCTAATTCATAAACAGCTAGAGTGCATGCATTTTTTACCTTTTCAAATAATTGTTCAATTTCTGATAATCCCAATTGTTGATTTGCAAGTTTTTCAATCGTGGAAATTTCTTCACCAATTGTAATATTCAATCCGACAAAAGGAAGTGACGATTTTATTTTATGTGCAATTGATGAAATTGCTTTAAAATTTGCTTCGTGAATGGATTCTTCAAGCTGAGTAATGTCTTTTGGGTTTTCAATCAGAAATATATTGATCATTTTTGTAATGAATTGTGTATTTCCATTTGAGAGTTCTTTCAGGTAGTCAAGATTTATAACTTTCACAGTGTCATCCATTGTATGAGTAAGATTAGGATGAACGTTTGTTTCCGGATTAGTGATTTGACTGTACTTTTTAATTATACCGAATAACTCACTTTCACGAATGGGTTTCGATATGTAATCGGTCATTCCATAACGTTGACACTTTGTGACTTCTCCCGGAAGTACATGTGCAGTCATAGCAATTATAGGTGTTTGAATGTTTAACTCGGAACGGATAATTCCTGTTGCTTCATAACCATCCAATTCCGGCATTTGTATATCCATGAGAATTATATCGTATTTGTTTTGCTTTAATTTTGCAATCGCATACAAACCGTTTTCGACTAAATCAAATTTTATTTTCCATTGGTTTAGTAATTCTTCAATCAATTGTTGATTCAATAAGTTGTCTTCAGCTACCAGTATTGAAATTGGAATCTCAGCTACGCTTTCCTCATATGATTGAGGAAGAGAGATAACTTTAACAGTTGCTTTTTTATGAGGCAAAGTGAATGTGAATGATGTTCCAACTCCAACAGCACTGTGTACTTGTATATTTCCTCCCTGAAATTCTACTAATTTTTTCGTGATTGACAAGCCAAGTCCGCTTCCTCCGTACGTCCGATTGGTGTCAGTGTTAGCTTGTGTAAATCGCTCAAAAATATCTTGTAATTTATTTTTAGGGATTCCGATGCCTGTATCTTTTACGGTATATTGAATCTGAACAGTATCGTTCTTGTCTGCAACAATTTCCGTTTTAACAAGGATGTTTCCTTCCTTGGTAAATTTTAGTGCATTATTGATTAGGTTGACTAGTATTTGTGTCAGTCGTGTCGGATCTCCTATAAGAACAGGAGGCAAATTTCCTGAAGTGTAAAAATCCAGTTGTAGGTTTTGATCATTTGCTTTTGGTAGAAACATAATGTTGATTGAATGCAATAGTTCATATGGATTGAATTCAATTTCTTCAATATTCATACGACCTTCTTCTATTTTAGAAAAGTCAAGTATGTCATTAATGATGGTCAGTAGTATTTCACCGGATGATTGAATGGCTTTGATTTGCTTCTGTTGTTTTTCATCCAGACTGGAATGAGCGAGTAGATTTGAGAAGCCGATGATGGCATTCATTGGTGTCCTTATTTCATGACTCATGTTTGCCATAAATTGTTCCTTCATCACTGCTGATTGTTCAGCTTTTTGTTGAGCTATTCTCAATTGCCTTTCAATCCGTGTGTGTTTGTTAATATACCTGAACAGCATTATCAGGGAAAATAAAATCACTGTCATGGCAAATGAAGTGGCTGCAAAGTCTAGAAATACTACATTGTTGCTAATGGTCTTGTTGAACATTATCAAATTTGCCAGGTTTAATTCTTCATTTTGGAGGATGGTCGCACACGTAAAATATATTTCATCTAAAACTTCTTTACCTTTACCTGTGTTAATGAGTGAAATCGCTTCTGACGGATCAGCAATATTGTATGTGATCAAAGCTTGTTGACTTGTATAAAAAACTGTGCTTACTAATGAATCAAGTTGTTGGATAAGGGCAGATTGATTTAGTGATACTTTATAATTCTTTAAATTCTGTAAATGAAT
>JAYSPU010000069.1:0-9516 GCA_043721935.1 Bacteroidota bacterium
TGTAAAATGAACAATGGCAAAAACACTATCTGCCAGCCTGGAACAAATTGATACCAGATCATAATTCCAATCAGAATCACCATTGAGATAAAGAAATCCACCAAAGAAACAAGAATGGCGCTCACAGGAATAATGATACGAGGGAAATACACTTTACTCAGCATATTTGAATTGCTGATGAGTGAATTGCTGGACTCTGTAAAAGCGTTTGCAAAAAACTGCCACGGTAACATCCCTGCTGAGACTAATAAAATATATGGTACACCTTCATCGGGTAAGGCTGCTATTTTTCCAAAGATGATGGTAAACACAACCATTGTCAGCAATGGTCGCAATAAGCTCCATGCTAAACCGATGGCTGTTTGCTTATAACGAACCAATACATCACGCCACGTCAGGTAATAGAACAATCCTCTGAATTTCCACAGGTCTTTCCAATACGTTGCTGTTCGTTTATCAGGATCAATGATTACGTCGAATTCCACAAGTTGAAGAGTTACAGTTCACGATCTGGCAAAACAAAAAATCCGGTTCACTAAACCTTTGATAAGGTTTCGATTCTCTGTCAGGTCAAACGTTTGTAAAAAAATACTTTATTTAGCGTAGTTCACAGACCTTGTTTCACGAATCACCGTCACTTTTACCTGACCGGGATATGTCATTTCGGTTTGAATTTTATTGGCAATATCAAATGATAAAACTTCAGCAGCTTTATCGTTGATCTTTTCACTCTGAACAATTACCCGAAGCTCACGACCTGCCTGAATGGCAAATGTTTTTTCAACACCGGGATACGACAATGCAAGAGCTTCCATGTCTTTCAATCGTTTGATATAAGATTCCATTACCTCACGACGTGCACCGGGACGCGCCCCTGAGATCGCATCACACACCTGAACGATAGGAGAAATCAAACTTGTCATTTCTATCTCGTCGTGGTGAGCACCAATGGCATTACATACTTCAGGATTCTCTTTATATTTCTCGGCCAATTTCATTCCGAGAATTGCATGCGGTAATTCCGGCTCGTCATCGGGAACTTTTCCAATATCGTGTAAGAGTCCGGCGCGTTTGGCAAGCTTTACATTCAATCCTAACTCTGCTGCCATGATAGCACAAAGATTGGCAACTTCACGTGAGTGTTGTAATAAATTTTGTCCGTAAGAAGAACGGTATTTCATACGACCAACCATACGGATCAATTCAGGAGCTAATCCGTGAATACCTAAATCGATGGTCGTTCTTTTTCCTATTTCAATAATTTCATCGTCGAGTTGTCGCTTTACTTTCGCAACTACCTCTTCAATACGTGCCGGGTGAATACGACCATCACTTACCAGTTGATGCAATGCAAGTCGTGCCATTTCACGTCGAACCGGATCAAAGCCTGAAAGGATAATCGTTTCAGGCGTATCATCGACAATGATTTCTACTCCTGTTGCTGCTTCCAATGCACGGATGTTACGACCTTCTCTACCGATGATACGACCTTTTACCTCGTCGTTTTCAATATTAAATACCGTTACAGCATTTTCAACTGCATGCTCTGTTGCAACACGCTGAATAGTTTGTACGATGATTCGCTTCGCTTCTTTATTAGCAGTCAGTTTTGCTTCCTCCATGATGTCTTTGATATACGACATGGCATCTGTTTTCGCTTCCGCTTTCAATGCTTCAACCAATTGTGTTTTGGCTTGATCAACACTTAGTCCGCTAATTTTTTCTAATTGCTCGACCTGACGTTGATGCATTTTGCCCAACTCTTCTTTCTTTGCTTCGAGAATATCCAGTTGGTTCGTAAGATTAAGCTGAAGCGTTTCGTTCTCTTTTTCTTTACGTTGTGACTGCTCCATTTTTTGAGCTAGAGCAGTTTCTTTTTGTTTGACACGGTTTTCAGCAGCATTGATATTTTTATCTTTTTCACCAATGACCTTTTCATGATCTGCTTTTAACTGCAGGAATTTTTCTTTTGCCTCGAGAATTTTATTTTTCTTGAGCACTTCGGCTTCCGCTTCAGCTTCACGAAGGATAGACTGGGCTTTGTCACCTGCCACTTGTTCTTTTATTTTATAAGAACGTTTGACAATAATCCAAGTCGCCACAGCGCCGATAACAAGGGCACTGAGGGAGGATATTAAAACGAGTAGTTGATCCATAAATTGATTTACTTATACCGATGATCGGTTGATGGTTGGGGGTTATGTTGAGTGAGTAGTTTGTAGTGTGTATTCAGTATTCAATATTCAGTATTCAATATTCAGTAGTCAGTAGTCAGTAATTAGTATTCAGTTTTTGAGTCCGGACAGGACAAAAAAAACCCGCACAAATTCCGGGACTAGGTAAACCCCAAAGTCAAGGCTGAAGCGGCCTGACGTTTCTGGATTCTGCTGTCCGTAAACGGAATCGCTTTTCAGCGAGTGCAGCCTTCCATAGAAGTCATTGAGCGAAGCTTCAATGGTATCGAAATGTTGAGTTTATATAAGTGAACCGGAACTAATGCGGGAATGCATATAGTTATTCGACTTCCCTTTTTCAGGAAAGAAGAAAACGGATATATTCAAAGAACGATAACCTAAATGGTTGAATCTTGTTTCGACAGATACTCGTCAATCAATAAGCTAAGATACTCAATATTCTCTTTTGATTCCTGATTTGACGATTCATTTTTTTCTGACTTTCCATCAATCGCTTCATTTGCAAACTGGAGTGCACACATTGCAAGAAGATCCTGCTTGTCTTTAATTGCAAAACTTTCTTCAAACTCCTTTACACGCTTATTAATATTCTCCGTAGCACGCATGACTTTTGATTCTTCATCAACAGTGATACGCAACGGATACGACCGATTTGCAATTGAAACTTTGATAGATAAAAATTCTCCCATCTTCGGGTGATTCACTTATGATTAGTATTGTCCATCATCGACATGTTTTTGTCAATCTCCACGATGATGTCATTAATTTTACGCTTCATGTTACTGATACTCTGACGGGTTCCGGTTTTTTCCATTTCTTTCAAATTCCGATACCCTTCTTCTAACCGACTTATTTTATTTTTTTCCTCATCCAGATCCATTTGCAAACGACGGTTCTCAGCTAATAATTGCTGATTGAGTTGCTTTGCTTCCGTATGTAAATCCATCAACTTCCGGATTTTTGATTCCAGAATAGAAACGGCAACTTTTACATCATTTGAACCCGACATGGTGTCGATTTGATAATTTAAATGTAGTCTGCAATTAACAAAAAATATCTGAATGAATACATAAATTATTAACACCCATTGTTCACAGTCCCAATGGGTTTGGATCCCTTGTCTAAGGCTTCAATCCGCTATAATCTAATCCTTGTTGTCAACAATTTAAAGAGCAGTTTGAGGAGAATAAATCAACTTTGGATTTTATCTTTTCCATTGATTATGAACGAATAAGGTAATAAATAGTGAACCGGTCCTGTTTCATTCGCGCAAATTCCAACTTCATTTTGATTACTTTAGCCTTCTCATTAATTATCATGATCCAGGCCCGCAGCATTTCGAAATCCTATCAAACACTTCAGGTACTAAAAGGTATTTATTTGACTATCAATGCAGGAGAAGTAGTGTCTATAGTAGGCGCTTCAGGTGCCGGAAAAAGTACATTGCTCCACATTTTAAGCACGCTTGACCATGCAGATGAAGGCGAAGTGCTAATAGACGGCGTAGATGTTTTGAAATTGAATGCCAAACAAATGGCCCGTTTCAGAAATGAGAAAATCGGATTTGTTTTTCAATCGCACCATTTGTTACCCGAATTCAATGCCCTTGAAAATGTCATGATGCCGGCTTTAATTTCCGGAAAGAAAAAACAAGAAGCTGCTGCTAAAGCAGAAGAGTTACTGACCCGACTTGGATTAAGTCAACGGCTCACTCACCTTCCGTCTGAATTAAGTGGTGGTGAACAACAACGTGTTGCCGTTGCCCGAGCGCTGATCAATTCGCCGAAAATTATTTTCGCCGACGAACCATCCGGAAATCTCGACAGTGCTGCAGCTCTTTCATTACATCAACTCTTCTTCCAACTAAGAAACGAACTCGGTCAAACATTCGTTATCGTGACACATAATAAAGAACTGGCTGATATGGCGGATCGGAAATTGACCATGGTAGATGGGAAGCTGGTGGATTAATAGAATAATAGATTGATAGATTGATGGTACAAATCACAATCGAAGACGTTCCCTGAGCTTGTCGAAGGGAAACCTAAAAAACAGAATCCGACGCTCCCTCTTTGCAGCCGAAGGGATCTTGTATTAATTATTATGTACAACTGACAACTAAACAACTGACCAACTGTCCAACTGTCCAACTGACAACTAAAAAACTGACCAACTGCCAACTGTCCAACTAAACAACTGACCAACTGAAAATGTATAAATTAACACTATTAGCATTACTTTCTTGCCTGACTCTTTTTAGTTCAGGACAAAACACCTGGGTTCAACGCGCATCATTTTCAGGAAACCCAAGAACCGGGAGTTTTTATTTTTCTGCAAGTGGTTCCGGATTTATTGGCTGCGGAATTGATTCTACTCAAAGACTCGTGAACGATTGTTGGAAATATAATCTGCAAAATGACGACTGGAGTCCGATCGCTGATTTTCCCGGCGCTCCGCGAAGAGGTGCTGTGGCTTTTGGAATCAATGGAAAAGGATATGCAGGAACAGGATTAACTGATACATCCATGCTAAAAGATTTCTGGTCTTATAATCTGGCTACAAACGCATGGTCACAAGAACAAGATCTCGGACAATACCGAACCAACTTTACGGCTGTACCGCGTCGTGATGCTTCAGCAGTCGTGTGGTTAAACACTGCCTACATTGTTTGTGGTTACGAAGGATCTTCCGCTTATCTAAAACAACTTCTGCGCTTTGATCCACTTGCCGATACGTCGTGGACAAATGCGAAAAATTTTACGAACGTTACAGACCAGACGCTACTTGGTCGCCGCTGGGGAGCTGCTTTTTCACTCGGTAATTTTATTTATTATGGTACTGGTTACTCTTCTTCCAACGATTACAAAAAAGATTTCTGGTCGTATGATCCCATCCGTAATTTATGGTCACAAGTAGCTGATTTACCCGGCAATGCCAGATCAAATGCCATTTCATTTACAGCTTATTCTAAAGCATATGTCGGAAGTGGAACGAATCACTATCTGACGCCTGATTTTTACCGGTACGATGGAACCTTAAATACCTGGACGTATGTGGCCGATTATCCATTAAGTGCAGTCAATCAAATCAGCTTCTCTATTGGTAATCGTGCCTTCGTTGGTTTGGGAAATGACAGTCTGGGAAAACCGCTGAATGATTTTTACGAATTCATTCCTGATTCCACTGTAAACATTCACGAAATAAATTCAATTCCAATCGCTCGTGTCTACCCTACTCTTATTTCAACCAATTTTACGGTTGAATTATTAGAAGCAAGAACCGGCACAACAACGATGAAATTGTATGACTTGAAAGGAAATTTAACTGAACAATTTCAACTGACAAATCAGAAAACACGACTTCAGAAAAAAGAAAATTATTCAGGAGTGTATTTTTACACCTTGTCTACTGAAGGTACAAAGACACAAAGCGGTAAATTAATTTTTACCGAATAAAGTTATCCGTACAATTCACAGAAACGCTTTTTTCTTTTTTAGCTACAAGCGTACCAATCGGTTTTGCATGAAGTGCGCCGACCGTTGAAGACAATAGCTCTTCAATTTCCATTCGGTTATCCTGACTAACGGCAATTAACAATCCGCCGCTGGTTTGCGGATCACAAAGCGTAATAAACTCCGGGCCTTGTATACCTTCTACCTTTTTTTCATAGGCATTCCAGTTACGATATGTATTGTCAGGAAATATAAATTCTGAAACATAACGATCTACGCCTTCAAAGAGTGGTATTTCTTTGTTAAAAAGTTCAGCACTGAGTTTACTTCCTTCACACATTTCCATCAGATGGCCTAACAAACCGAAGCCTGTTATATCCGTCATGGCATGAACGCCATATATTTTTGCCAATGCAGTTCCCACTACATTTAACTTCGTCATGGAGTCAATCACTGCAGGAAGAAAAGACATATCCAATTTCTCTCTCTTCAAGGATGCAGAAATAATTCCTGTGCCCAGTGGCTTAGTTAAATAAAGTAAATCACCTTCTTTCGCAGTCGAATTCTTTTTCAAGTGATCACGATGCACGATTCCATTTACAACTAATCCGAAAACAGGTTCAGGAATGTCAATGCTATGTCCGCCTGCAATTGGAATTCCAGCTGCTGAACAAACAGCTCTTCCTCCTGCCATCATTTGCGCAGCTACTTCTATAGGTAATTTTTCAATTGGGAATCCAAGAATGGCAAGTGCAAAAAGCGGAGTTCCGCCCATTGCATAAATATCACTCAATGCATTCGCTGCTGCTACTCTGCCGAAATCAAAAGGATCGTCAACGATGGGTGTGAAAAAATCGGTCGTTGAGAGTAATAAATTTTCTCCGTCCAGCTTCCACACTGCTGCATCATCATTGGTTTCATATCCACCGATCAAAGAGGAATAAGATTCCGGTAGTGGTTTTAATATTTGTTCCAATACAGCCGGTGCTATTTTACATCCGCAACCGCTGCCTTTGGATAATGTCGTTAATCGCATCACGCTTCGTATTTTTTATTGAGGAACAATTTCCTGTTTTGCCAATTATTATGTTAAGCAAAAAAGTCTTTACGTTTTTAAACTATTGAATGTCTCTTTAATTTTCATTGCCAGTTGTTGCATTTCATCATTGTGATTCAGGCAAAAGGAAAGTTTCTTTTCCGGTTTACGTTCACCGGTACTATGAGCATAGGTTCTGTCATAATAATCGAGCAGAATAGCAAGCCATGCTTCACGGTTTTCATTTTCTAATTCGGTAACTGCTTCCCTCATTCTTAAATCACCTAATCGCTTTTGCAATTTTGTGGTACACTCCACTAATGCGGGAACAGGAAAAGATCCGTATTCATCCAGAATTCTTTTCATGCGAAGTTCTGTTGGACATTCTATTTCCACTACATCAGCAACCATCATTGCATTGAATATACAATCCGGAACTTTTACTCTGCCAATGGAACGACTTTCAGCTTCAACCCAAACCGGTTGTAAAGCCTGATAGTGCCGAATCGATTCCACAATTAAATTCTCAAAATGTTCATTGGATGGTTGCGGTGGCAGTCCCAATTGTCCGAAGGCAGAACCTCTGTGATTGGCTAGCTTTTCAAGATCCAAAACATTTTCATTTAACTCATTCAATGCATGCAAGAGTTCAGTTTTGCCGCTGCCCGTTTTTCCTGAAACGACTACAAGACTTAGCTTCTCCTCAATCTTTTGCAGAACAAAATTTCTGTATGTTTTATATCCGCCTTGCAGAATCACAACATTGTAACCTGCAGTTGACAACACCCAGGAAAGTATAGCACTCCGCATTCCGCCTCTCCAGCAATAAACCAGAATGGTTTTTTCTTTCGTCAGACTATTCACCGTCTGAATAAACGATCCGAATAATGGTCCGGCTAATTGAAAACCCAGCCATACGGCATCATCCTTTCCTTGCCGTACATAGGTAGTTCCAACCATGTGACGATGTTCATTATTTAAAATGGGAAGATTAACAGCAGAAGGAATATGTCCTTGTTCAAATTCTTTTTCACTTCGGGCATCAAGTAGTAAAAATCCGCTGTCACTTTTTAATAAAAACTCGTCGATATTCAAATAGTCAGGCACGCGGCTAAAGTAATACTTTGTTATTCAACTTTCTGAATGAAAAAAAGGAAACTAACAGACTTCTACATTCGATTGATGACCAACCCTCTTTCCCTGCATTTAATTTTAGTATTTTTGCATTCCAAATTTACTTATGTCAACGACTCCTTCCACCAACGAACACGTAAAGTGCCTGATTATCGGATCAGGACCAGCAGGTTACACAGCAGCTATTTATGCAGCCCGTGCCGACTTAAAACCTGTGATGTATCAGGGATTACAACCGGGTGGACAATTAACCATAACGACAGAAGTTGAAAATTATCCGGGTTACCCAAAGGGGACACAAGGACCGGAAATGATGGAAGACTTTAAAGCACAGGCAGAACGCTTCGGCACTGATATTCGCTATGGCTATGCAACAGCAGTTGATTTCAGCGGACCGGTTCACAAGGTCATCGTAGATGAAAGTAAAACGATTACCGCTGATACTGTCATCATAGCAACAGGTGCATCAGCAAAATGGTTGGGACTTGATTCTGAACAACGACTAAATGGTTTCGGTGTTTCTGCATGCGCCGTTTGCGATGGATACTTTTTCCGCAATCAGGACGTGGCAATAGTTGGCGCCGGAGATACGGCAGCTGAAGAAGCAACGTATCTCGCTAAACTTTGTCGTAAAGTATATATGATCATTCGACGCGATGAAATGCGAGCTTCAAAAGCAATGCAACACCGCGTCCTGAATACACCGAATATTGAAATCCTTTGGAATACTTCTACAAAAGAAATTGTAGGAGGAAAAACGGTAGAAGGTGTACTCGTTTATAACAATGAAACGAAAGAAGAACGAACATTAGCAGTTACCGGATTTTTCGTAGCCATTGGTCACCAACCGAATTCAGCAATTTTTTCCGAATACTTAAACATGGATGAAGTCGGTTATGTACTTACTCAGCCCGGAACCAGTAAAACTAATGTTGAAGGCGTCTTTGCCGCCGGCGATGTAGCAGATAAAGTTTACCGTCAAGCCGTTACTGCAGCAGGAACCGGTTGTATGGCAGCGTTGGATGCAGAGAGATATTTGGGAGCAAAAGGAATTCATTAAATAAGGGACAAGAGTAAAAGTCAAAAGCGTATTCAGTATTCTAAGGATGAAAAACCGGTACAGAATACCGGATACAGATTACAACTCAATATTCCCAAACAATACATCAATCTCTTTTGCCAGTTCGCGATCTTTTTGAGTGATTCGATTTCCTTTATCGTGCGTGGATAGAGTGATGTGTACTTTGTTCCAGACGTTAGACCAGTCCGGATGGTGATTCATTTTTTCAGCGACCAATGCAACCTTTGTCATAAAGCCGAATGCTTCAACAAAATTTTTGAATTCAAAGGTGCATTCTAATTTATTTTCTGATTCGAGCCACATAGTTTGTTATTAAGAAATTAATTTTGTTGTTGCTGTTTTAGTACTACGCAATAAGTAATAAGTATTAAGTTGTCAATGCCTAAGCACAAACTTCCGATCGCTCATCGCTCATCGCTGATCGCTCATCGCCTATTTCCCCAACTTCACCAAAGGCTTCACCAATTCTCCCTGCTCAGTTATGAGTTGCAGAAAATAGTAGCCTGATGCCAGTTCGGAAGATATTGTGATTGGAAGCGTGTTAATGATTCCGGGTTGAAGGCTGTTTTTCCATTGAGCTATTTTTTCTCCTGTCGTGCGATAAAGAACAAATTCAAC
>JAYSPU010000070.1:0-8536 GCA_043721935.1 Bacteroidota bacterium
CGGACCATTATCGAAAGTGGTTCCGTTTTTTCTTTTTTTTAATTCTCTGTTAAATATCCGTGCAACTTTTTTGAATATTTGTTTTTCTACTGCCTTGCAAAAGCAATCGATCTTTTGTGAAAAGACAGGTGTAATAAAACCAAACAAGAGTAAAAACAGGAGAACTAATTTCATTTATTAGATTTTACGTGTTGTTTCCATCTCAGAATAGCCGATTTGTACTGGAGATCATTTTTATACCAGTCTTAAATGGATTTCCCTTGCATAATTTCTTCTTTCGTATACAAATCAAGTGTCAACAAAATATTCGATAGATAATTGCCATGAATAGTTGAATTCTCACTGCCGGGAATAAATAGCGGATTGTGTTCCATGAGATAAATTAGAAAAGAAGTAATGATAGTATCCTGATGAGCTAATTCAGCATAGCCTGCTTTTGTTGTAAATATCATTGGTCTCATTTCAATTCTTCTTTTGATAGCCCTGATTGAATACACTCTAGCATCCGGATTCCAATGAGCAGTTATGGCTAATAAACAAAATGGAAAGTGATTCTTTTCAAAAAACGAAATTACGCTTTTAAGTTCAATAGATCCGTGTGGTTTTTTATGAGTGAGTTTGTCAAAATAATATTTGGCTGAATCGTTCTTCAATTCTGTATGTAATTCATGTAAAACGGCTTGCGTTAGTTCAGGTGGTTTTGAATATTCTTTCCAGTCTCCTGTTGTATCTACCAGTATATTATTTGCATATTCTGAAAAAACAGGAGGAATAGTTGCTTCTGTTTTTCCCTGCGATAAACAGGTTGTAAAAAAAACAGGAATGGAATCCCAGCTAATAAATGGAACCTCTTATTGATGCGTATTCTCATTTCAATTCGAATTATTTATTTCGCAAATTTATTCCGGTTCAAAAGAAAGCATCTTGAGAAAAGCATTGTTCTCATTTGATTTCCTCATAAAAAAAATCGCATTTTTTTTAAAATGTTAGGTCATTGAGTAAAATGGTTTTTACAATTCTAAAAACACACTATTCAGTTGACATTTTTCAAGATTACTAAGTTAAGTTTTAAACTCCAAATCCGGGTGTTTCAATGATGTAATGATCAGGGGTGTGCTTTATACTTAATACTGGTACGTCAGAATGATTAACAATTTGTTGTGCAAATGCACCAAGGAATATGCCGGTGATTTTTGATTCATGTCCGGTGTTGATGACTATTAAATCACAGGAATATTGTTTACTGTATTCAATGGCTGCCTGTGCGAGACTATTCCCATGTACGATGGTGGTTGTGTAATTTAAGCCGTCTGATTCAATGAGGTCTTCAACTGATTTTAATTTGATTTTAAACTTATTCAATTCTAATGTAGTTTCTGATTCAGGAAGACCTATCAAGTGAATATGTGCCTGAAATGTTTCAGCGAAAACCATTGCCAGATTAATTTTTTGTCTGCTGTGAATGGAATTGTCTATCGGTATTAAGATGTTTTTAAAACCAAGGTGATGATTTAACTTTTGTATCGTTAATACCGGTATTTCAGAAATCGTTACAACACGCTGTGCATTACTGCCAATAAAATATTCTTTGTATCCGGAAGCTCCATGAGTTCCCATGACGATCAGATTTATTTTTTTCTTTTCTGCATAATCTGTTATTTCTGAATGAATATGTCCGTCGGTGATATATACTTTAGCATTGATACGACTTGTTTTTTCAATGTCTTCACGAATTTTATTTATGTGTTTTTGAACGAGTACTTCGTGCTCTTCTAAGGCCGGCAACAGAGCTTGAGATTCCGATTCGACCATAAACAAATGTTCTTTGAATTCAATGACGTGAATTAAATGCAATTCAGCAGATAAAATCCCGGCTAAATTAATAGCTTCAGCCAATGCTATTTTTGATTTTTCTCCAAAATCTATAGGTACAAGTATGCGTTTTATTTCATGTGCTTTCATAAGGTTGAGATTTAAAAGTTAAACACAATAACAAGTAGCAAGTAAAATTTGCTCAAAAAATAAACTAACCGTCTTCCTGAATCAGAGAGAAGTAAAAAGTTAAAAAACAGTATTTGTAGTCAGGGAAAAACTACGTTGCTGAAGTAAGAAGTAATTTTCATGTTGTTTTTATATTATAAAATTCAAATTGAAATACCGAAAGGGTTAATGTTTTAATGATAGTCAGTAAAAGAAATTAAATTGATGATTAAATATACAAAAAAAATACAACTTCTCCGAGCTTCTTTCCAATGTATAAAGGCTAAATTGAATTTTTACAAAAGTGTATATGAATAAATATACACTTCAATACATTTCTGACCTTAGCCTCTTCCTTTAAAAACAAAGGAAAGAAAGTTTGAAATTTTACTCAAATTCGTTTTGGAAACGAATAGTACTACAGTATTAATCAAATTACTTACTTCCCTGCTGTCATTAATTTGCAGGTTCGGTACGTTCCATTTTCATTGATTACCTCTAATTGGTAAGCATAATTTCCACGGGCTAATCCAAGTTCTTCCAGATTAATTAATATTTGATGGTCGCCGCTACTTAAATTCGGACGATTTATAGTAGTAACTTTTTTTCCTGTTAAATCCCAAAGTTCTAATGTGACATTTGCAGGTTTTAACAGAGTAAATGGGATGGTTGTTTCTGAATAGACCGGATTTGGGAAATTCTGCCCCAGGGTTAATTGTTTTGCATTTTCTTTTTCTGTGTTGCCAATACCTACCGTTCCGCTTCCCTGGATGGTTACTTCCAGATATGAATCATAACCACCTGTTATGCTATTTGTTGTAAGTGTAGCTAATTGGTGTGTGTACCCGTCAGAAAAGACATTGTCACTTGAAAAGGTTGCAGGGTCTGCTCCTCGTGTATAGAGATTAGAATTGACTGCATAAATGGCATTCTTGGTTGGTATTCAAAAGATAGTTGCGAAATAGCAGCATAGGAGCTGCTCACATAAACCTGAAAATGTATGTGACAAATACGGCCCGTATACCAACCGGGTTATATAGTAATGAATTCTGTCTCCCCATTTACATCCGTAATTTGGTAGCCGCGTAAATAGGTAAGTCCTGCCTGACCGGCATTTCCGGATTGACTATAACCGGAGTATAATCCATCTTTATCGCAATGCCAGATGTTAACTCGCAAATTTGGCATGGGTTCACAATTGTTTAATCCGACGATCTTAAGTC
Organism: Bacteroidota bacterium; assembly: GCA_043721935.1. Lineage (GTDB taxonomy): Bacteria > Bacteroidota > Bacteroidia > AKYH767-A > 2013-40CM-41-45 > JADKIH01. The sequence goes on from JAYSPU010000070.1 coordinate 3,204, forward strand.
TGAGATTTAACTGAACTCCCGTTTTAGTTTCACGAATATCTTGTCTGAAATAGAAGTTGTCGGTCGTCAAGTCGAGCGGAAAAGGTCCTGCTGTTTCAGAAGGAATAAGAATACAACCGCCTGTTAATTCACCGGAGTTTGCTCCGCTTGCAAAAAAATTACTAAAAGGCAGCAAGCTGGCTACTCCAAGTAAACTTGTTTTCTTTAAGAAGTCTCTGCGATCTTTCATGATGTGAATATTTATTCTCAAATATGAATGTTTGCAAACGGAAAATCTTGTATTGAAAGTGAAATAAAGGCAAATAGCTCTTATTTGCGGCGAATGAAATTAGTAATTTTTGTATTTAACATGGTGGACAGAATAGTCTATTAACCTGCACCTAAGAAATATGTACGATCTGCTGTAAGAGATCTCGTTTGTCTATATTTTCTATTTAGAATTGGCTAAACAATTTACTTTTTTTCTGTTCTAAAAGATTGTGGGAGTGGTTAGTAATAAATTACTTTTTTATTATTTTTTTAATAAAAGTATTGTTTCCGTTATTAATCGTGAGAAAATACATGCCTTTGCTAAGTGAAGAAACGTCTAACGATGTTGATTTGAAATTTTGCAAATTATAAAGACCAACAGTCTCACCTAAAATAGTAGTAATTCGGATCTCTTCATTTAGAAAATCTACTGTTGAGCTAATATTTATTATTGATGAAAATGGATTAGGATAAATGTTTATCTGAGCTTCTTCAAGTTTTACAATTGCAGTAGTTGTGGTATCGCGTACAATAAAGCTTCCCATCATTCCATCGTCTTCATGGTGCAATAAATGACAGTGATACATATATGGTGTATTGTCATCAGCAAAATCTTCAAACTTTGTAATGAACTCTATGTACTGCATTGGTGGAACTAAGACAACGTCTTTCTTTCCTGTTTCATAAGCGGGAACTGCTCCTCCGTTTATATTCAGGATGTAGAAATGCATGTCGTGCATGTGAAATGGATGCGCAATTCCTGTATTATTAGTGATTCTCCATTTCTCAATTGTGTTCAGATAGACTGTCTCATTCACAACATTCATGTCGAAATGTACTCCATTGATGTTAAATGGTCCTGCAACTTGTGCTTCAGCATCCCCCATAACATCAGGTTGAAGTGTAAAGTTTCTTGATGTCGTGAATCCTGTCCAAGGTATGTTCGTTGTTAAGGCGGTAGGTAATGTGGTTACCGGATTGTTTGTCGGCGCGACGACATTAAGTTGTAAGATTCCAAAATCAGCGCCGTTAAGCGGATTTAAATTGTAATCAGGAATTACACCACCCAGCATGCTTCTTACTGTTGCTGCACCGTAAATACCATTCGGTAATTCTGAACTGAAACTATTCAGATAAATCATTTGTCCATTCATCCCTTGAAGGTCGATCAGAATTTCTGCTCTTTCACCCGGACTCAGTACAAGTCGAGTTAATGCTACTGCATTATCGATTAGCCCTGCATCTGTAGCAATTAACTTGAAAGATTTGTTTCCTGTAAAGCCAAAGTTAAATGATCGCATAGAGGATCCATTAAGTAGACGTAATCGGATAACCTGTGCAGGCGCATCTAAAAATGGACGAATAGTTCCATTTACACAAATAGCAGTATCTTCTTCAGTCGCTATTGCGATTTGAGTTAATACATCAAATGCTTTTGATTGTACAATTACAGGAAAGTCATCAACGCCATATGTTCGTGGTAGATTAAGTGCAGCTTCTGCGCTGTCTCTCACGATGATTAACCCCGCTATTCCTTTTGCAACATGCAAGTCTGTTTTATTCTGTCCATGCGGATGGTACCAAAAAGTTCCGGCTGAATTTAATATTTGAAACGAAGGACTCCATGTTGATCCTTGATTGATGATTTGATGCGGTCCGCCGTCATCCATTGCCGGTACGTGTAATCCATGCCAGTGAATCGTTGTGGAATTACCTGTTCCGGTCAATGAATTCGTTACATTCATCGTTACCCAATCCCATTTGTTTACAATTAGAGTAGGAGCGAGGAGTGGCCCGTTAATACCATATGTCGGAGTATTAATTCCCTGATAAAATTGAGTAACTCCGTTTTGAATGTTTAAATTAAAAGTGGTTCCTGTTATTGTTGGTGGAATCGTTAATGGATTTTGTGCAAATGTGAATTGACAAAATAATGTTAAAAAAAGAAATGTGGTAATTTTTTTCATTGGTACTTTTAAATTTAATGTTGAATCAAAATGGTTTTACTGATCACCTTTTTATTTTTATCGATAAGGGTAACTAAGTACTTTCCATTTGGGTATTCGCTTGTTAGTAATTGTTCAGTGTCACTTACAGATGTTTTTGTAATCATTCGTTTGCCCAGACTGTTAAAAACAATATATGTGAACGGATGTTGTTGATTTGACTTGATGAATAATGCATCTGAAGACGGATTTGGGTATAGCAGATAATCTTCATTAATAATAACCTGCTCTAATGAACTCGGAGCATTGACATGTAAAATGTAAGTAAGCGTATCAATTGCTGACGGATAGTTCTGATCCCATATTGCATATTGAATTACTGCAGTTCCATAATTCAAGTGAGCCGTAATGTGTATCAGTAATAATCCATATTCACCCGGTAAAACAGGTAGCATTGTTCCGTCGTCTACCAACGATGTATTGCAAGTGAAGTTGTCACATACTGATGCTTCCCAACCAACAGGCAGTGATTCACTTACTTTTGTCCACTGAAGTTGAATGGAATCATTTGTTGTATTGACTTGAAGAATGGAAAGGGTTTCCAGATTATCCAGAATTCCTGTAACTTCTACCGTGTCATTAGGAGAGTTGAGGTATGATTGGGCATAACTAGAAACAGTAGCAGTCGTGAAGGCTGCTACTGTTGCTAATAAAAGTTGAAATAATTTATTCATTAATGACGAATCGCTAATTTCTGTGTTTCAGTTTTGCCATTTACACGAACGTGAACAAGATAATTTCCGCTTGGTAGCGATGCTATGTTGTAATTAGCTTTTACTGTACCGCTTTGTTTTTCATCCATGATTACAGCTATTTGTTTTCCTGTCAAATCGGTTAGTTCGATTTGCACATCAACTATAGTCGATAATTCAATTTGAACAGTTAGATTTTCCATTGCAGGATTTGGAAATACCTGAAAAGATGCAATTGAATTTTTAACTGAATTTATTCCTGTTGGCGAACTGAGAAGTGCTAGTATTGAATCTCTCATCACAGTTGTATCACTGGTAGAAAAACTCAGTGTTGAAAACATCACCCGGCGATCAACGCCTCCTAAGAGAACGACAGTCGGCATGCCAAATCCGCCGTAATGTGCGACTTGAACTGCACCACTATCATAAGGAGCATACAGCGATAAGCCGTTAGTAGAAACCCATGAAGAAGTATAAGCGCATGTAGTACTGTTATTATATGGAATTGCATAACCGGTAATCATTCCGGGATATGTTGCCAGAATTCTATTAGCCATTGCCTGAATTTTCTGAGCCGGCGGCGGACAAGAGCTGCAATTGGGCATGAAAAAATGCAGTAGCACTGCTTTTCCTGCGTCTAAGTCTGCAAATAAATCATGAGAAATACCATTACAGTCTAAGCCGTTTAATTGCATGGCAGTTGTCTGTGCTTTTGAAAAAACTACAGATGTACAAATAGTGATTAATAATAAGATTATTTTTTTCATAGATATTTAATTTGTTTTAATTGTTGTTTAGTGTGAAGCTCAATGATATTCGACAAACAAATCGCAGTTTGTTGATCCAAGTGTATAACTGACTAAGTAATCTTTATAGGAATAAAGATATTTAACCTGTTTCGGAGGCCAATATACTTGATTTTGTCTAACAATTATAATGATATTAGTCAGGACGATCAATATTTCTAATGACTTATAAGGAAATTAATCTTTATACTTAAAGAAACGCCTTTTGAGTCTGTTTTGGCTATTAAAAGTTCAATTGATTAAAAAAAAGGTCTGTTAGTTGGGGATAAAACTATCAGACGAGAAACTCTTACGCCTTTCCTTATTTTTCACCGTAAACAACCCAGGCACTTGAATCAATCAGAACATTTCCATCAGGATATTTTAACTTTACAGCCTGATAAACTTCGTCTTTGATTTTTGCTTTTGTTGCTTCATCTGCTTTGCTGAGTGCTGCAACGATCGGTGCACCTACTTCAGTCATCATGTTCCAATAAACATCGGTGGTATTGGACTTTAATTTTCCGGTAACTTCTTTTGCAAAAACTTTACTCAGTCCTGCTTGTTCGAATAGATCTTTCATCATTCCGTCTTTCGCGCATCGAAACATTCCGGGTGATCCCGGTGGCGGAGCAGGCAAATCCATGTTTTTATTAATGGTTCCCATTATGGCTGTTACCCAAAAGTTTTTATCGGGTCCGTTCCAAACAGAAGTGGATATTCTGCCTCCCGGTTTTAAAACACGTTTCATTTCTTTTGCTGCCAGTAACATGTCAGGGAAAAACATAAAACCGAAACGGCAGGAGATTGCATCAAAGGTGTTGTCGTCAAAAGGAAGTTCGCTTACATCACAAACCTGTGTGTGTATATTTTTTATTCCTTTTTGATTTGCGTTCTCACGCGCTATATAAAGCATGTCTTCTGAAAGATCAGTAAGTATAACTTTTCCATCTTTTACCAAAGAAGCAATGGTGAGACCGGGCTCTCCTGTACCAGAGGCAATGTCCAGAACAAAGTCTGTTTTTTTAGGATTGATTTGTCTGATAATTTCTTCACCCATCGGCTTTAAAAAATCCATTGTCAATACGTCCCATTTCTTCCAGCCGGTAGAGAATTTATTCCAGGATGCTTTTTGTTGTTCGCGGATTGATTCCAATGCTTGTTCCATGATGTGTTGAGTTAAAAGTTTAAGATTGAAAGAATAAATAATTTGAGTAACAAAAAACTGTGCCACGCAAAAATCTTACTACCTTGAAGGTAGAATTAATTAATGAAATAAAAAATGTTAACTACTGTATAATTAGCTGTAAAAATGCAAGTTATTCCAAAGCAGTTTTATTGGTTTTTTTAAAATTCAAAGAAGCTCCAAAAACCAGATTAATCTGTGAAAAGAAAAAGTGCTGATTCGCTTTGTCGGAGGAAGAATACGTGGTTAAGATATCAGGCATATTGATGTATCCTCCTTTAAATTCTGTTTGAATAAAAAACGATCTGTATACCGGCAGTTGAATTCCAAGAAGTGCGTTGAATCCATAGCCGGACAAATGAAAGGCATCGTGACGTGGCATGCTAAGAAGTGTTGCATCGGTTTTTGGAATCAA
>JAYSPU010000071.1:0-2581 GCA_043721935.1 Bacteroidota bacterium
GATTGAATTCAAATCTAATTCCTTTTGCCTTTATTTTCATCTTTCAAAAAGTTTAAATCCGATGATCAATTATCTAGATGCAATATACTTATTCCACCATAATTGACAAATTAGATTTAATTAATATCTAATTTATCCAACGGACTACGGATTTGATCGAAGCCTTTGGTGGTTACATGGGTGTAAATTTCCGTTGTCCTGCTGCTTTCGTGTCCAAGCAGGGATTGAATGTAGCGGAGATCTGTTCCGTTTTCCAGTAAATGGGTGGCGAAGCTGTGCCTGAGGGTGTGGACGGATGTTTTCTTTTTTATGCCGGCTTTTTTGGCGGCTGCTTTTACTATGTTCTGTACACTTCGCTCCGAATATTGCCCGCCTTTGCTGCCTTCAAAAAGATAGTCTTTTGGTCTGTACTCCTTAAAATAGACCCTGAGAATTTCCAGACATTTTTTTGATAACAATGTATAGCGGTCTTTTCTTCCTTTGCTCTGTTCAACCCTTACTTGCATGCGAACAGAATCTATATCAACTGTCTTCAGGTGCAGGACTTCATTTAGACGCAGTCCGGCTGAATAAATCAACATGACTATCGCTTTGTGTTTAATATTGGTAATCGATTTGATTAATTTACTTACCTCTTCTTCATTCAATACCATGGGTAAGGTTTTTTCTTTTTTCGGGCGGTCTATCGTATATGTTTTTCTCGGTCCTTGTAATACTTTTTCATAAAAAAATTTAATCGAATTGATGGCTTGATTTTGTAACGATGTCGAAACATTTCGGTCTATTACCAGGTATTGCAGAAATTTTACAATTTCATCTTCCGTTATGTTCTCTAGCGATTTTGAATGATAAAAGTTGATGAATTCTTCAAAGGTGTTTTTGTAAACCTTTATCGTCTGCGGACTATAACGCAGTTCTTTCAGCTTTAATTCATATTCTTTCGGACAAAATTTCTTTTGTTGATCGGGAATATTTTTTTTCGGTTGGCCTTCTTTTTTTGCTTCTTCCTGGTAAATCAATTTTAAGTGAAGCCCGGAAATGCAATCTCTTAATTCAATGAAATATTTCTCTGAATAAGGAATAGTCCAGCATTTGCAAGAGGTATTCCATCGGATATATGGAAACGTTTTTATTTTCTTTATTAATTCAGAATTGAAACCAAAATAAATTTTCATGCGTTCATCTTTCGTTCGCTGAACCATGACTTCGTCCTTTTGAATAGTAACTTCCATGTCATTCTTCAGGTGTAATTGAATGGCATCGTCTATTGTCATTTCAGTTATTCTGTCTTTGAAATAATTTTGAAGCAATTCTAAATTACCCGGATAATTAGGAACTGCCCATCTGAAATTTTGTTTGTCCCACCGACTGTATTTAATATTGCTGATCATTCGGGTGTCTGCGTCGTTCTTTTTGAGTGTCAGATAAATATTCCTGCCAATCACTTTGATTTTAACCGGACTTCCAATTGGTGTTGAAGGCTGATTTCTTATTGGCTCATTGACAGGTGACGGATGCGGTTCTTTTTCAATCGTCAGCTCGGGGAACAGAATTTTTAATCTGTGATATATTTCTTTGTGATAAGGAATATGCCAGGTCTTTGATGACTCACTCCAGACTGCTTCAGGCAGTTGCTTCAGTCTTTTTAAATTGTCATCGGTTAGTTCAAAGGTGAGCCGAATTCTCTTTTCACCTTCATGTGTCATCGGATGTAGTGTCATTCCATAAAGTACGAAAGAAAGCTGTTGCCTTACATTTAATCTATGCAGGAAAATATAATGGTGCTCGAAAATTATTTAATGAAAATCTAGAATAGAAAGTATGTTCCTTTTAAATAGCTTTATCTGATCTTTGTTTAATTTTCCTAGTCTTTGCACGAGTCTGGAATTATCTAATGCTCGTATTTGGTCAACTAAAATATCACTCGCTTTATCAAGCGGCCCTTTTTTTAAATGTACACGAAGAAAATTTGCTTCCGGTATCACCTGTGATGTGACAGGACAGATTAATGTAGATGGATGTATATTGTTTAGTAAATCAGTTTGCAAAATAACTACAGGCCTGGTTTTACCGGGTTCGGTTCCTCTTGCAGGATTAAGATTGGCTAGCCAAATATCAAATTGCTTAATTTCCATCTGCTATTTTTTCAAATTCATTCAAAATGTCCATTGAGTTTGCGGCAACTTGTCTCGATTCTTTAGCATAATTCTTTTTTAAAAGTCTTCGCTTGTTAAATAAATTGTACAGATGAACGGCTTCGTTTATATATCGGTTTCGCGCCAACTTGAGTTTGGAGGTGATTTCTTCCGTTTCATCAAAGATTTCATCGTCCAGTTTTAAGGATAAAGTTTTCATGGCTTTTGTTTTTACAAAAGTATATATAAATAGTATATACTGAAAACTTTTTGTGCGGGATAAAGATAATTTTGAGTTACTGTAATTCTAACCTCATAAAAGAAGGTTATTTGGAGGAAATTATGTCCTTCCAATTGAATTGCATTTAGTATTTTCGCCTTTCAATTTCATTTATCATGTCATTCAGAACAGAAAAAGATACCATGGGTACCGTTCAGGTGCCGGC
>JAYSPU010000072.1:0-8629 GCA_043721935.1 Bacteroidota bacterium
GAACCGTTTCCGCAACGTGCTGTGTCAGTTGCCACCGGTAATGCCGGAGAGCTGATAACATCAAATGTAGAAGTAAGAGTATCATTGATACGGTTAGCATCTATTGCTGAATGAACGATGGCAACGATTGAATAGGAACCCGCTACTAATGCAACCGGTGTTGTAAAAGTAACAGTCAAGGTAGCGCCGGCAGCAATTGTATTTACCATTTCAGTCAGGGAATAATTATTTGGACCGGTAATGGTCGCTGATACGTCTAAGCCAACTTCAGCAATTCCGCCTGTGTTGGAGATGTTCACCTGAACTAAAGCAGAGGAGTCTTCGCAAACGGTTCCTGACGGGAAAAGAATTGCAGACAATGTAACATCGCGATCAGTTCCTGTATATTCATCAGCTCCGATGTCAGGAGTTGTAGCACTTCTGAATTCGCCGTCAATATCATCAGGAACTGTTGAGTATTGAACACCTGCATTATCCATAGCAATGGATGTTGCATGCAAATCTGTTACAGTAGAAAATAATGGGTCAACACTTAAGCTGTTGGCATCATGAGAAGAAGCAGTTTGCCATGAAGCGAGATTCGCTCTGTTAATGCTGTTGTAAGCACCTAGAATACTTCCAGTTGTATAGATATCATTCCGGTTTGAATTTTGAATTGCAAAAATTGCAGAATCGGAAATGACATAGGCGTAACCGCCACCACTATTCACCAATACATTATTGATAATATTTAAAAACGTTCCAGAACCACGAATAAATAATGCACTTGAAGAAGAAAGTGTTCCGGTCATGTTTACACTGTTGTTAACAATGTCTTGATAGTCGGAATTAATAATAGAAATACCGGCAGAGTCACTACATTGAATAAAGTTATTCGAGATTACTGCACGAATACCGGCAAGACCTGTACAATCGACCAAATATAGTCCGGTGCCTGGTACAGAATTAATTTTGTTTTTGGTAATAACCTGATTTCGCTGACAACGGTCAAGGTACATACCAGCATACCCAACATAATTTGAGTTGGTTGAAATCGAGTTGTTGCGAATCGAAATCACGCCCTGATTACTCAGTTGAATTGCTTTGCTATATTGATTGATGAATATATTGTCATTGGCAACTAAATTCAATTCAAGATTCTGAGAACTAACTCCATTCATATAAAGTCCAAGTGAACCACCTTCAAAACGATTTGCTATGAAAGCATTGTTTGAATCGTTCGACGTTGTGCTGGAAGATGAGTAAACCAAGGCGCCTAATGAATTTATTATGTTAGCTGTTGTACCAATTAAATGACAATTGGTAACAAAATTTTCTGTTGCAACACCCATGTATTCAATAACACGTGCATACGGATTTGATCCGCTTCGCTCAAGAGTTATTTTGTTGAAAGTAAAATAATCTCCTCCGTTTAATCGGATCAGGTAATTCGTCGGATTAAATGCAGGCTGGCTTGGGTACGTCAATTTAACACTTGAACTGTCTCCGTTTTCTGCTTGAAAAGTAATTCTGTTCAACGCATCTGCTCCTAAAATTTCAGGGATAACAATCTGAACTGTATCAACTCCCGGACGGATGTTAAAAGTTACCGGTCCGCAAACACCAAAATTTACTAATGCATTTACTGCATCAGTGAATCGTGCATAATCCGGACTCGTTCCACCAACAGTATAAGCTCCATTGAGCATGACTCCGTTGAGTATGGATAAATAATCATTTGAAGGATCATTGTCAGAAACACCGTTAGGGTCGACTGTAAATGCTTCAATCATGTTATTTGTACCGCCGATGAAATTGAAGGTTCCGATGACCACTGTATCCCAATCGCCTGGTAATATGTTGCCGGTGTAAGCATACGTTGGCTGACTGATGCTGTTCACAGCCCATTCGATAGTGACGGAAGTAATTGCAACCGTTCCGTAATTCTGAACCAGCACAACAATGTCCTGACTTCCGGCACAAGTATTTCCCGGAATGGCAATGTCAATAATTCCGGCATCTTCGCCACTACCGGATGCCATTGAAAAATGTGTACTCAGTACAACCATCATCAATGCAAGCGCTAATTTTTTAGTAAAATGTTTTCTCATGTGTAATTCTCTTTTTTTAGTTAGTTCTCTGGGAGACTGTAAAAGTAAACATGATGGGAGATTTTTCTTCGAAAAACACTGTTAAGTTATGATGAATCTCTTGTTGAAAAGAACGGGTAAAATGATCTACACTAATCGAGAAAGAGCAAACTACTTTTTTTCATCCTGCGAAGCGGGATCAGATTGATTTTTTTCAATGTAATCGTAGTGAATCTTTATATCCGCACTCAAATCCGTTTCTTCATTTGATGAAGGATTCGCCGCTTCCATTTCTTCTTCAATTTCCCATTGGGCTTTTTGACGGGGTGGACCGTACTTACGGAAAGCGATAGCCGTAAAAACTCCTGCAAAAGCTCCCAGCAGATGCGATTCCCAGGAAATGGCTTGATCGACCGGCAAGATTCCCCATACCATGCTTCCATATACAAAAGCTACCAACATTGAGACTGCTGCAAGTCGTGTGTCTTTCCTGATTAATCCACTGAAAAATAAAAAACATACAAACCCATAAATCAATCCGCTTGCTCCTATGTGGGTGACTTGTCTTGCCGCCAGCCATACCCAGAATCCTGTGAGAAACCAAATCAAGCCAATGACACGAAAAGCAATCTGATGATAAAAATAAAAGAGTCCGGTGCCAACAATCAATAATGGTAATGAATTTGAAAGGAGATGATCCAGTCCGCCATGGATAAACGGTGCCGTAAAAATGCCGGTCAATCCTTCAACTGTTCGCGGATAAATACCAAGTGAAATCCATCGTGAATGTCCTGTTTCTGCAGACCATTCAATCAGCCAAAGGATGATTAAAAAAAGGGCGGGCCAGAAAACAGTTCTTTTAATAGTTTTCAAGAAAACAGTTTTATTTTTATAAAGGTACACAAATGTGCTTCTTTTCTAATTATGAACATGCATTTGAATGAACACATTGTCATTACGAAATCCGTCCCCAACTGCCTATGCGTTTAATTAATTCACTTAACTTTTTCTGCACAGAATTATTTTCCGGTTTTTCAATTTTCGGATCATCGGTTAACACTTTGATTGCTGCATCCCGACTCATCTGTACAATCTGCTGATCTCTGGACAAGTCCGCCAGTTTCAAATCGAGCATTCCCGATTGCCGCGTTCCTTCTGCATCACCCGGACCGCGAAGTCGTAAATCCGTCTCGGCAATTTTAAATCCGTCGTTTGTTTCAACCATGGTATTCAATCTGAGTTTTCCTTCGTTGCTGAGTTTATAACTGCTCATCAGGATGCAATACGATTGATCTGCGCCGCGTCCAACACGACCTCTCAATTGATGTAATTGAGAAAGACCGAATCGTTCTGCATTTTCTATGACCATTACCGATGCATTGGGAATATTGACTCCAACTTCTATGACGGTTGTGGCCACCATTAATTGTGTTTCTTTTTTTATAAATCTTTTTATTTCAAAATCTTTATCCTTTGGTTTCATCTTACCATGGACAATACTCACCTGATAAGTTGGCGCAGGAAAGTCCCGGCAAATTGATTCAAAGCCTGACATTAAATTATTTAAATCAAGTTTTTCGGATTCTTCAATCATCGGATAGACAATGTAAATCTGTCGCCCGAGTGCAATTTCGTCTTTGAGAAATTTCCAGACTGTAAGTCTGTTCGACTCAAACCGATGAACAGTCTTTACAGGTTTTCTTCCCGGTGGTAATTCGTCAATGATGGAAATGTCAAGATCTCCATAGAGTGTCATGGCCAGTGTTCTTGGAATAGGAGTTGCTGTCATGACTAATATGTGCGGAGCGGATTCTCCTTTTTTCCAAAGGCGTGCTCGTTGCTCAACACCAAATCTGTGTTGTTCGTCAATGACAACAAAGCCAAGATTTTTAAATCGAACCGGATCTTCAATCAGTGCATGGGTGCCAATTAATATTTTTAATTCTCCTGATTCCAGTCGTGCTAATAATTCGCGTCGTGCTTTTGTTTTGGTTGATCCGGTAAGTAAGCCAACCGGAACATCCATTTCTTTCAGCATCTCAGAAATTGATTCAGCATGTTGCGTTGCTAGAATTTCTGTCGGCGCCATTATGCAGGCTTGATATCCATTTCCAATGGCAATCAGCATACTCATCAAGGCGACCAGTGTTTTTCCTGAACCGACATCACCTTGCAGAAGCCGGTTCATTTGTTTTCCTGTACCACAATCCATGCGTATTTCACGGATTACTTTTTTTTGTGCCGATGTCAGAGAGAAGGGAAGATGATGATGAAAAAAATCATTGAAGAGATCGCCCACTTCATTAAAAACGATTCCTTTTATTTTTTCTGTCCGTAATTGTTTTGCAAATAACATTCGTAGTTGCAAATAAAATAGCTCCTCAAATTTCAAACGGAAGGAAGCCAGACGTTGCTTCTCTGTATCTTCAGGAAAATGAATGTTGCGAAAAGCCTGCATTCGCTCCATTAACCGGTTGTCATGAATCAAAGACAAGGAAAGTGTTTCCGGAAGCATCGGTGGAAACTGGAGCTGAATCGTTTTTTGCAAACGCATGATTCCGCGGCTATCCAGTCCTCTTAATTTTAATTTTTCTGTCGTACTGTAAATCGGTTGAAGGGTCGATGGCTTTTCGGCCGATTGCTCTGCCACTGTTTCCAGTTCGGGATGAATAATATTTAAGCGTCCGTTGAACTCTGAAATTTTTCCGAATAAAATATATTCCGTGTTCAGCTTGAGAGAGCCGGTTAACCACTTGAGACCTTGGAACCATTTTAAATCAATGCTTCCGGTTGCGTCTTCAAATCTGCCTGATAAGTGTTTTCTTCGCTTTTCTCCTTTGACGACCAGGCTTTTAATCATGCCTTTCAACTGAACATACGGAAGGTCAGGCTGCAATTCTGAAATTGTATAAAACTTCGTTCTATCCACATATCTGAATGGATAGTGTTGAAGCATATCACCATAAGTAAATATGCCCAGTTCCTTTCTAAGCATTTCAGCCTTTTGAGGACCAACACCTTTGAGGAATTCTATGGGAGAATCTAAAAAATCCTGACGCATCAGGGCGTAAAAATAACGGAATTAGTGATATACGACTGTTTATAAATGATGGAACAATAAAGAAGCATCTTATTTTTAGCTTTTTGCGAAGCATAATCAGCCTGTGCTTACCGCGAATAGTTATTTTTTGCATGGCAAACCTTTTCGAGGCTACCTTTTACTAGTTTTCTATCTTTGGCCAAATTTTGATTGAATGAAAATTTCCTTAGCCTGGATAAAAGAATATCTGACCACCGATTTACCAACTGAAACGATTTCAGCATTACTGACCGCTTCCGGACTTGAAGTAGAAGGAGTTGAAACATTCGAACCTGTTAAAGGTGGAATGAAAGGACTTGTTATCGGTGAAGTTTTGACTTGTGTAAAGCATCCGAATGCAGATAAACTCAGCTTAACGACTGTTGAAGTAGGAGAGTCGGCTCCTTTACAAATTGTCTGCGGTGCGCCAAATGTTGAAGCCGGACAAAAAGTTGTGGTAGCTCTCACCGGAACGATTGTTCATCCGGTTATAGGCGACCCTTTTGAAATAAAAAAATCTAAAATCAGAGGAGAAGTTTCTGAAGGGATGATTTGTGCTGAAGATGAAATTGGTTTAGGCACGTCGCATGCAGGAATTATTATTCTTCCTGCTGATGTAAAAGTAGGTTCGCCTGCAAAAGATTTTTTCGGAATTAAATCCGATGAAATTCTTGAAATCGGACTGACACCGAATCGCGCCGATGCTGCTTCGCATTACGGTGTAGCTCGTGATCTCGCTGCTGTCATTCGTTGTCATTATCCGAGTGTAAATGTCACACTGTCGCTGCCTGACGTTAAAGCGTTCAAAGCCGGAACAGATACTTCACTTCAAATTGAATTGCAAAACCCTGAATCGTGTCCGCGATACTCCGGATTGGTAATTAAAAATGTAGAGGTAAAAGAATCGCCTGATTGGTTGAAAGAGCGATTGCGTTCCATCGATGTTGCGCCGATCAATAACATCGTTGACATCACCAATTTTGTTTTACACGAATTAGGTCAGCCATTGCATGCATTTGATGCAGATAAAATAAAAGGAAATAAAGTAGTAGTGCGGAATGCAAATACGGGTGAAAAATTTATTTCGCTGGATAAGGTAGAACGAAAATTATTTCCAACCGATTTGATGATTTGCAATGCAGAGGAACCGATGTGTATTGGCGGTGTCTTTGGAGGAGCGGAATCAGGAATTAATTCTGCCACGAAAAATGTTTTTCTTGAAAGTGCTTATTTCAATCCGGTTTCCATTCGTAAAACAAGCAAGTTGCACGGACTCAAAACCGATGCATCTTTTCGTTATGAAAGAGGAACGGATCCTGAAATTACAGTGTATGCATTGACCCGTGCTGCATTGATGATTCAGGAATTGGCAGGTGGAGAAATTGCTTCGCCGGTGATGGATGTATATCCTCAAACCTTACAACCGGTTCAGGTTAATTTGAATTACAAATATGTAGATCAGTTTTCCGGATTGGTGATTGATCGTGCTGTTATAAAATCTATTCTTACTGATTTGGGAATAAAAATTCTGTCTGAAAACATTGAAGGATTGTCACTTGAAATTCCATTGTTTAAAGTAGACGTAACACGACCGGTTGATTTAGTAGAAGAAATTCTGCGTGTTTATAGCTACGACAGGATTCCCGTTCCTGCTAAAATAAATTCTTCATTACCTGCAGTTGAAACGTTCAACATTGAAGGCTTGCAAAATAAAATAGCAAATTATCTGGCCGATAATGGTTTCAATGAAATGTTGTCGAACTCACTTACGCAACTTGATTATGCCAAAGAAGCAGGATGGAATGAAAATGCTGCAGTGAAAATTCTGAATCCGCTCAGTGCTGATCTTTCCATTATGCGACAATCGATGCTGATGAGTGGAATGGAAGTGATACAATACAATCGTAACCGGAAGCAAGCTGATTTGAAGTTATTCGAATTTGGAAAAGTATATACAGCATACAACGAATCGTTTCAGGAAAAATATCGCTGGTCGGTCTTTATGACCGGAGAAAAGCAAGAAGTGAACTGGAAGCAGGATAATAGATCAACTGATTTTTATTTGTTAAAAGCATACGTAGAAAATATATTAACGCTTTGCGGAATTTCAGGTAATAAAGTGAAAGTCGAAACAGAGGTTACGGATGATTTTGCCTATGGAATGACTGTTTATTATGGAAAAGTACTTCTTGCAAAAGCAGGAGCTGTTCATTCTACAATACTTCGCAAATTCGATGGTAATCAGCCTGTTTTCTATGCAGAAATAAACTGGAGCAATGTATTGAAGCATGCTTCGCAACAACCTATTCGTTACAAAGAGATCTCAAAGTTTCCACACGTGAAGAGAGATTTGTCTATGATGATTCCGAAAGAAGTAACGTATGCACGATTAAAAGAAATTAGTTTCCGCACAGAAACGAAATTGTTGACAGAAGTTCGTTTGTTTGATATTTACGAAGGAGAAAAAATTGAATCCGGCAAAAAGTCAATCGCCCTTAGTTTTATTTTGCTCGATGAAACCCAAACACTGACCGATAAACAAATTGACAAGACGATGGAAAGACTGATGCAGGCTTTTGAAAAAGAGGTTGGGGCGGTGATACGGAGAGGGTAATGTTAGCTGAAACCTTATTAGCAAACTGGAAACGGTATTGCTTTGAACGAGCTTTTTTTTAAATCACATGGACAGGAACTGACACTACATTGAATAGACTGCCAACGCTGTGATTTTAATTTTTTATTTTGCCAATAAACAAGTTCAATACGAAAAAAAATGAAAGAGTATTTTCTCTACCGCTTTAAGAAAATCCATACATTAGGATCCTATATTTGAAACTTCTTTTTTAAGAATGGTAACTAAAGAAACAGCATATAAAAAGGTAGCTGAACTTGTTGAACGCTTTGAGGAGCAATACGATTCTTACAAGAAAGCAGACTACAACGAAACGCTTACAAGGCGGGACTTTATTGACCCGTTCTTTAAAGCTTTTGGTTGGGACATTGATAACGAAAATGGTTACGCTGAAAGCTACCGTGAAGTAATCCATGAGGACAAAGTAAAAGTTGGCAAAGCGACCAAAGCCCCTGATTATTCCTTTCGTTTAGTTGGAGGCAAACGACTTTTTTTTGTTGAAGCCAAGAAGCCGAATGTAGATGTTAAGGGTGAAATTCAGCCGGCATATCAAGTCCGCAGATATGGTTGGAGTGCTAAACTTCCTATCAGCATCATCACCGACTTTGAAGAGTTTGCAATTTATGATTGCACCAAAAAACCTTTACCGACAGACAAAGCATCAGTAGCACGAATTAAATATTTGACCTTTCAGGACTACCTGAAGGAGTTTGATTTCATTTGGGAAACATTCAGTAAAGAACGAGTGCTGAAAGGCAGTTTTGACAAATTCGTACAAGGCAATTTGAACAAAAAAGGAACTGCAACAGTTGACAAAGAATTTTTGCAATCGCTTGACAGTTGGAGAAC
>JAYSPU010000073.1:0-2537 GCA_043721935.1 Bacteroidota bacterium
GCCTCGCCTGTGAGTGGATCAACATCACCGAAATCATTTGGGTCTGTATACGCCAGATCCAGTTTTTGCAAATGTCTGTAATTGACATTAAACCGAAGCGGTGTATGAGTCAATCGTTTTGATGCACCGATGAGTGCTTCTGCCGGTAATGGCTCACTGTTTCCCGGAACGTATTTATTTAATTGTGCTCCTACATTTCTGACTAAAACAGTTACTGTCCATTGAGAAACGCTATCATACATGGTAGCTGAAACATCCGTAGCCAATGCAAAAGCATTGTACAAATAATAATCACTATAAATTGCTTTTACCGCTGCACCAACTGAAAACAACGGATTTAATTGATAACCCCAACCCAGACTCAAAGCATAATCGGCTGCTTTAAAAGTTCCGTTAAAATTGCCAAATTCATCAGCTTGCTGAAAAGTACCGTAATTTACGTAGTGCATAGTGGCCATAAACGTTCCGATTTTTTCAACGTCCTGAACATAGGTTGCGTCACCAAATTTTACTCCGTCAGGATAACTTACAGCGCTAAGAGAAACAGACTTTGTCATGGACGGATTCAATAAAGAAGGTGCCTGCAAAGCAGCATTGGGATCATTATCCTTTATAGAAATAAAAGTACCACCCAAAGCAGCAACACGAGCTGAAGCCGGAATGTTTAAAAACTGGTAAACATATTTTCCACCTATCTGCGCATTAGCTGAAAAGCAAAGTATGAAGCCAATGGCAACGAGTAATTTTTCCCTCATAAAGCAAAGAAAGTAAGTTAATTGTTCTGAACGAAATAATGTAATAGAAATTGTCAGCCCGATGATTTGAAGAATCAATCATTTGACCGAAAGTCTGCTTACTTCAAGTAATGAACTTAATGAATCCAATCTTTTTCATCCCGATTAAAAGCGTCCTTTTTCCTTACCTTTGCCGCCCGAATGAGTGAAGAAAAAGAAGTGCTCGAAATTTTTGGAGCAAGGGTCCATAATCTGAAGAATGTGGATTTAACCTTTCCGCGAAACAAGCTGGTTGTCATTACCGGCCTGAGTGGCAGTGGAAAATCTTCACTTGCTTTTGACACCATTTACGCTGAAGGACAACGTCGCTACCTGGAAAGTTTTTCTGCTTATGCACGTCAATTTTTAGGTAACATGGAAAGACCTGACGTAGACAAAATCAATGGTTTAAGTCCGGTCATCTCAATTGAACAAAAGACGACTAATCTGAATCCAAGATCAACCGTTGGCACAACAACAGAGATTTACGATTTCCTTCGATTATTGTATGCCAGAGCATCAGAAGCCTATAGTTCTGTTACCGGCGAAAAAATGATCAAGTTGAGCGATGATGAAATTATTCAACTCATCATTAAAAAATTCAATGGCAAAAAAATCCTCCTTTATGCTCCACTTGTAAAAGCAAGAAAAGGACATTATCGGGAATTGTTCGAACAATTAATGCAACAAGGCTATTTACGTGTTCGAACAGATGGGCAATTGGTAGAACTCAAGAAAGGACTTCAACTCGACCGCTATAAAACCCATGATATTGAGCTACTAATCGACAGGATTGAAATCAGTGAAACGGTTACACAAAGACTCACAGAATCTCTGGCTTTAGCCATGAAACTTGGAAAAGGATCATTGTTAATGCTGGAAAACGGAAAAGAGAAAGAACATTATTATAGCCGTCATTTAATGTGTCCGACTTCCGGAATTTCATACGATGAACCACAACCTAATACCTTTTCATTCAACTCTCCTTATGGAGCATGTAAACGATGCAATGGTTTAGGTACTATTTCAGAAGTTGACATAAAGAGTATCATACCGGATCCCAAATTAAATATAAAATCAGGCGGCATCATTCCATTAGGCCCTCAAAAGGACAACTGGATTTTTAAACAGCTGATTGCTTTGGGCAGAAAATATGGTTTCAATCTGACTATGCCAATTGAAGACATGCCGGAAGATTCATTGAATATTATTCTCTATGGATCGGACGATGTGATAAATGTAACAATGGAACCTTCAGGAGGTTCTTACCATCAGTCGGTGACATTTGAAGGAATTGTAAACTTCATTGTAAACCAGGATAATGAAGGAGCATCCAATTCGATGCGAAGATGGATTCAGGGATTTATGCAACAGGTGTTGTGTCCGGAATGCAAAGGCACAAGACTCAAGCAAGAAGCATTGAATTTCAAAGTTCACGATAAGAATCTTGCTGAATTAGCTGAATTAGATATTCTTCAATTAAGCAATTGGTTTGAAACGGTAGAAACCAAGCTTAATAAGAAACAAGTTAAAATCGGTCATGAGGTCATTAAAGAAATCCGCAAGCGAATCAAATTTCTTTTGGATGTTGGCTTGGACTATCTCACGTTAAACAGAAGTTCTAAATCATTAAGCGGAGGCGAATCACAACGAATCAGGCTCGCTACTCAAATCGGTTCGCAACTGGTTGGTGTATTGTACATATTGGATGAGCCAAGTATTGGCTTACATCAGCGAGACAATGTCCGCCTGATAAAATCGCTT
>JAYSPU010000074.1:0-8455 GCA_043721935.1 Bacteroidota bacterium
TATTACTCGCCCCAGTTTTTATCTTCCAGCATAGGAACAAATCGAAAGTTTTTTAGTTCGTGCGTTTCAAACATATCATCTCCGGTCTTGATAATTACAGTCATCATCTGGACATCACCGGCACCAACAGGTATTACCATGATACCTCCGGTTTTCAATTGAGTAAGCAAATCAGGTGGAACAAAAGGAGCTCCACAGGTAACAATGATTTTATCGAATGGCCCATAAGCCGGTTGACCTTTATATCCATCACCGTAAAACAATTTTGGGTTGTAACCAAACTGCGGAATAAAAACTTTCGCTTTGTCAAAAAGTTCTTTTTGTCTTTCGATTGAAAACACCTTTGCACCAAGTTCACAAAGAATACACGTCTGATATCCGCTTCCTGTTCCAATTTCAAGAACCTTCTCCCCTTTTTTTATTTTGAGTAATGAACTTTGATAGGCAACTGTGTATGGTTGTGAAATGGTCTGACCTGCTCCAATTCGAAAAGCCTGATCAGTATACGCTTGATTGATAAAAGCCAATTCAAAGAAAAAGTGTCGAGGCACTTTCAACATGGCTGCAAGCACATTTTCATCTTCAATTCCCTTTGATCGAATTTCATCGATCAGTTTTTTACGCATTCCCTGATGCTTAAAGCTATCTTCCTGCAATCCCTTCATAAGTTCAACAATTTAATGTGACGCAAAGAAAACATGCTAATTCCAGCATTAATCGTGAGTACCTGACTAAATATTAACAAAATTACATACTTATTCCGACCGGTGCTTTTAAAGGGTTCACTTTATTGCTAATTTCGCGGTCGAAAAGTAAGATCAAAAAGGAAAATGTTGAAAATTGGTGTAATTGGCGCAGGACATTTGGGTAAAATCCATATCCGGTTATTAAAGGAGATTACTACTGCGAACTTTATCGGGTTTTATGATCATAACCCTGATGCGGCGTTGAAAGTAGCGGAAGAGTTTGGTGTTAAAGCATTTGCAACTGCAGATGAGTTAATTGATGCTTGCGATGCAATTGACATTGTAACACCAACGCTAACTCACTTTGAGAATGCAGTGAAGGTACTTCGAAAGAGCAAACATGTTTTTATTGAAAAGCCGATAACACATACCGTAATAGAAGCCAAAAAACTAGTGGCACTTGTCACAGAATCAGGAGTGAAGGCTCAGATTGGTCATGTAGAAAGATTCAATCCTGCTTTTCTAGCTGCCAGAAAATACCTGAATAATCCTCTCTTCATTGAAACTCACCGGTTGGCTGAATTTAATCCCCGTGGTACCGATGTTTCTGTCGTTCATGACTTGATGATCCATGATATAGACATTGTCTTAAGTGTTGTTAAATCACCTGTAAAGCGTATTCATGCCAGTGGAGTTGCTGTAGTAAGTGACACCCCTGATATTGCCAATGCACGAATTGAATTTGACAACGGATGTATTGCAAATTTAACATCGAGCAGAATATCACTCAAAAGCATGCGGAAGAGTCGGTTTTTCCAACGCGACGCTTATATTGCCATCGACTTTTTTAAAAAGAAAGCAGAAGTCGTTCGTTTAAAGAATGTAGATGGAGAACCCGGACCACTTGACATCACCATCGATCTTGGTAATGGAAGAGGAACAAAACAAATTTACTTTGAACAACCTGAAGTTGAAGAATCCAATGCCATTAAAATGGAACTGGAACAATTTATAGATGCTATTCAAAATAACAGACCTGTACCTGTGAGTGCTAACGAAGGCTATCATGCATTGACAGTTGCTCATCAGGTGATGGATAAGATTAATTCTTCCTTAAATGTATTTGCATAGATGATTCCGAAAGTTCGTTTTTCTTTCCTGATTCTTTTCCTTTTATCATGTTTCTCATCCTGTTCAGTATTTGAACCGGCATCTCCTTCAGCTGCCTTTGTGACCATTGATAGTATTTCATTATCTACTCAATACGCTACAGAAGGAAGTAGTTCAAATGCCATAACAGATGCATGGATCATTCTTGAAGATGGCTATCTGGGAACTTTTCCGCTTCCGGCTCACATTCCGATCATCAAACAAGGAAATCAAAAAATTACCATTCGCGGTGGAATTATTGAAAATGCGATTGCCGGATTAAGATCTGCCTATCCGAAATACACATCATTTGATACGATACTTAATTTTCAACCCGGTAAAGAAATTCATTTGCAACCAACTATTAAATATGGTGCTTCGACCACCTTTATTCAACTTGAAGATTTTGACGATGCAAGTTTATCGTTGACGAGCACAGGTGCAAGCAGTACCAATATTCAAATTACAAATCTTGGTGATCCTAATTCATTCGAAGGAAATTCAGGAGTAGTTACATTGGATGCAAGTAATACAATTTTTGAAACGGCTACTTCTACTCCAATTGTTTTTTCGCAAGCGACTCCTTCTTACATAGAGCTTAACTATAAAACGGACAATGATTTTACAATCGGAGTATTTATTAATTATACATCCGGCGGTGTTGAACAAAGAAATTTATTGTCGCTTCGTGCTACATCAGTTTGGAAAAAATTATATCTGAGTGTTGCCGATTTAGGCGGAGTAGTAACAAATGCTTCCAGCTATAAAGTATTTATACATTGTGAGAAAAACTCAGCGCTAACTGAAGCGAAATTGTATTTTGATAATTTGAAAGTACTTTATTAATGACGAGAAAACTTCATACGCTTCGTTTTATTCTAGCCGACTGGTTTGCAGCCACGGTAGCCTGGGGTGTATTTTTTATTTACCGAAAACTTGTAATTGAAGCGCAGCCTCTCACGATTAAGGAAGTAATGGCCGATCAAAAATTTATTTTTGGTGTACTCTTAATTCCACTTTTCTGGATTTCAATCTATGCTTTAATCGGTAATTACCAAAACGTACTTCGCAAAAGCCGACTTAGAGAATTAGGTCAAACATTATATGTATCAGTGCTTGGAGTGCTTTTACTTTTCTTTTCATTACTGTTAGATGACGCAGTTATTACTTACAGGTCTTATTACCATACCATTTTTACTCTCCTGTCTCTTCACTTTGTTCTGACAGCTACATTTCGTTTCCTTTTATCTTCAAATATTATTCACCAGATCCGTAAACGAAAAATTCGTTTCAATACTATTATGATTGGCAGTAATTACAAGGCTGTAAACTTGATTCATCAAATGGAAAAGGAACTGCTGTCAGAAGGAAATAATTTCGTTGGTTTTGTTCATGTAGACGGGTTGAATGATCATTTGTTGGCTCAATACATGCCGAATCTGGGTGGCATCATGAACCTGCAAGAGATTATCAAAATCCAACAAGTAGAACAAGCCATTATTGCTCTTGAGTCATCGGAACACGAGAGTATTGGAAAGGTTATAAACGAATTGGAAGATACACCCGTAATCATCAAGATCATTCCGGACATGTATGATATTCTTTCGGGATCAGTTAAAATGAATGCAATTTTTGGAGCACCATTGATAGAAATTTCACCATTGTTGATGCCGATCTGGCAACAATCGGTAAAGAGAATTTTAGACATCATCCTTTCCATTTTTGTTATGATCGTTTTTTCTCCTCTGTATATATTTACTGCATTAGGTGTCAAACTTACATCCAGAGGCCCATTGTTTTACAGTCATGAGCGCATAGGTCTACATGGCAAACCTTTTCGCATCTATAAGTTTCGATCCATGTTTTCTGATGCAGAAAAAAACGGTCCTCAATTATCCAGTTCCCGTGATAGTCGAATAACCAAATTTGGAAGATGGATGCGCAAAATTCGTCTCGATGAAATACCACAGTTTTTTAATGTATTAAAAGGTGATATGTCTATTGTTGGCCCAAGACCGGAACGACAATATTTCATTGACCAAATCATGTTCGTTGCTCCTCACTACCGACATTTACATAAAGTACGACCGGGAATTACTTCATGGGGTCAGGTAAAATTCGGTTATGCAGAGAATGTTGATCAAATGGTTGAACGACTAAAATATGATCTCATCTACATTGAGAATATGTCATTAGCACTTGATTTTAAAATTATGATCTATACCATGATGATCATTCTCAAACATAAAGGCAAATAATCTTTTTTTTAAAAAACATCATTCATACAGTATGGAAAAAATAGCTGTCATTGGTGCCGGTACTATGGGAAATGGTATAGCCCACGTTTTTGCTCAGAATGGATTTCAGGTAGCATTGATCGATGTTTCTGCTGAAGCCTTAAAAAAGGGAATGGATGTCATTAGCAGCAATCTGGACAGAATGGTTGCGAAGGAAAAGATAACGCAACAGGACAAAGAAAAAACGCTTCAAAACATCTCCGGCTTTACATCCATGCAAGATGGTGTGAAGGATACAATGTTGGTCATTGAAGCAGCAACTGAAAATGTTGAACTAAAATTAAAGATTTTCAGAGATCTGGATGCGCTTTGTCAACCGGAAACAATACTCGCTACCAATACATCATCTATTTCCATTACTAAAATTGCTGCGCAAACAAAACGAGCAGAAAAAGTAATCGGCATGCATTTCATGAATCCTGTTCCGGTTATGAAACTAGTAGAAGTCATCCGTGGTTATTCCACCTCTGATTTAGTAACTGAAAAAGTATTTGAACTGAGTAAAAAACTTGAAAAAATTCCTGTTGAAGTCAATGATTATCCGGGCTTCGTTGCCAATCGTATTTTAATGCCAATGATAAACGAAGCAATTTTTTCGGTATACGAAAATGTAGCAGGTGTTGAAGAAATTGATACTGTTATGAGATTAGGAATGGCTCATCCAATGGGGCCGCTTCAGTTGGCAGATTTTATTGGATTGGATGTATGCCTTTCAATACTTCGGGTATTACAAGATGGTTTCGGCAGTTCTAAATATGCTCCTTGCCCTTTATTAGTGAACATGGTTCAATCGGGAAACCTGGGTGTTAAAAGTGGTGCCGGATTTTACCAATATGAAAAAGGCAGAAAAGAATTTGTCCCGGCAGAACGATTTAAGAAATAGATTAGAGCTAAATCAAATTATTTAGAAGAAGATTGTTCTGACGTTCCATATACTAATTCAGCCTGGAAGCGTTCATCTAAGACACCTAACTTCTCTGCTCCTGCTTTAGATATTTTAATCAGAATTCCATCGTTGTCACCCGTTGAAGGAAGTTTTCCTACTACTTTTACATAGACAACTCTTGAATTCATTTTATTCGTGACTTTAATAATAGTTCCAACAGGCGCAGTCCGATGTAATGCATAATACTTATTCGGATTAATTTCTTCGTCTTCAATCCACGCCGCCACTCCCATTTCATTTACCTCTTTTCGGCCATTTGCAAAAATTACAGGCCGTGTTGACTCTGTTTTATGTTCATCCTCGTTTCTACTTATTGCTTTTTCATTTCTAGCCGGTCTTTCTACTTCCGGTTCAGACATTTTTTCTACAATAGGTTTTACAACTTCAACAACTTTTTCAGGTGCTTTGGTTACTCGAACAGGGACAACCTCTGTTGTTGAAGAGCGATCGACTTCCTTCACTTTTTCTACAGCTCCATTTTCGTGAATGATTAACTTCCGGCCTAAACTGATATAGTTAGTTTTTAATTTATTCCATGCTTTCAGATCATTGACATCAACGTTGTATTTTTTAGAAATACTATATAAGGTTTCAGATTTTGAAACGGTATGTATTTTTACCTTTTCAGTTTTTTTCGATTGAGAAACAGTTTTTTTCTCTGTAGACGGAACGATTGATTTATGCGGATCATTATTTTTTAAAGGAGCAGGAATAACCAATGTTTGACCGACCTTTAATTTCTCATCTGTATTTTTGTTCGCCAATCTTAGTTCAGCTAATGAAAGATCAAATTTTCTTGCAATACTGAACCAGCCATCGCCAACCTGAACGGTATACGAACGATGACTGCTATTACTTTTTTGTGCAAAAGAAAACAGAGTAATGAAAACTAAATAAAAGGCAATTATTACTTTCTTCATTTTGTAAAGCTATTCAATTGCCTTCCGGGATTAACTTTATCGTTCCGATTCAATGAACACTTTTTTCAACAGCCTGAGCTTTTCCGGATATGAACCATAGTCCTACTGAAGTCACCAAACCATTCAAAATCAATAATTCAAATCCGAACTTATAACCATTCATCAGGGCCACTGAATTTTCATTCAACAAGTAGCAAACAAACGGCGACAGCAAGCAAATTATTGGAACCAAAGAATCTTTTACTACTCGTTTAGTTAATAATCCAAAAGCATACAATCCCAAAAGAGGGCCATACGTATACCCGGCTACTGTAAATAATTTATTGACGACTGCTTCGTCGTTGATGATCCTGAATATGACAATCAGAAGTAACAGAAGCGCAGCGAAACTAACATGGACGGTATATCGAATATTTGTTTTCCTTTTTTCGCTCCATTCCTTTTTATTCATCCCTAAAAAGTCAATGCAGAAAGAAGCAGTGAGAGCAGTTAATGCTCCATCAGCACTTGGGTAAGCAGCAGAAATTAATCCTATGATAAAAAAGATTGCAGCAACAGCACCAAGATTATTAAGAGCAATAACCGGAAAAAGATCATCGGTTTTTCCTGATGGAATAGTGATACCACGTGATTCAGAATAGAGAAACAACAATGCACCTAAACAAAGGAAAAGCAGGTTGATAAAAACCAATACGATACTGAAGATGATCATGTTTTTTTGCGAATCCTTCAATGTCTTTACACTGATATTTTTCTGCATCATTTCCTGATCGAGACCGGTCATGGCAACAGCAATGAACATTCCACCGAAAAAGCTTTTTAGAAAAAATGATTTTGAACGCCAATCGTGATTGATTAAATTACTATATCCTTTCGCATTTATCTGGTCGATGAATCCGTCGAACGTTAATCCGAGTTGTCGGAAAATAATCGTAACAGAGATTACGACAGCAAGCAACATGAATGTTGTTTGAAGTGTATCAGTCCACACAATCGTCTTCACACCACCCTTATATGTATAAAGCAGAATCAGCAAAATAAAAATGAGGACGGTAACCCAAAAAGGTACATTCCATGCATCGAAGACAAATGTTTGCAAGACATTGATTACAATAAATAACCGGAAAGAAGCGCCAATTGTGCGGGACAATATAAAATAGAAGGCACCACTTTTATAACTCCAAAACCCGAATCGTTTTTCCAGATATCCATAAATGGAAGTCAGATTCATTCGGTAATAAGTAGGCAAGAGAACTGCAGCGATTATTCCATACCCGAACAAATAGCCAAAGACAACCATCATGTAGGTAAAATGTGCAGAACCCACCAAACCGGGCACAGACATAAACGTAACTCCGGAAAGGGAAGCTCCAATCATCCCATAGGCAACGAGATACCATTTGGATGAGCGATTGCCAATGAAAAAAGATTCGTTATCAGCATTCCTGCTAGTTCTCCAAACGACATAAAAAAGGAGAGCAGAATATGCAATAACACAAGACAGGATAAACGTAGGTGACATTCAGAATTAGTTGTGTATGCAAGCCGAAGTAAGTAATTTAGCCACCAGAGCATACATGTAGTACCTCCAATTTATCAACATCCACTTGAGTACGTTTTCATCCAGAATATTAGAAGAAGCTGTGGCCGAATTCAGTCGGCTGCCGGGTATAGGAAAGCGAACAGCTTTGCGACTGGTTCTCCATTTATTGAAAGTGCCGGCAGAGGAAGCTGTAAAATTAGGGACAGTCATCACAGAATTGCGAAAACAAATCCGGTATTGTCGAATTTGCCATAACATTACTGAAAGTGAAATTTGTTCCATCTGCGCTGATTCACGCCGAGATCCTTCTGTGATTTGTGTTGTAGAAGATATTCGTGATGTAATTGCCATTGAAAATACGCAGCAGTTCAAAAGTCGTTATCATGTTTTAGGCGGAATCATTTCGCCAATTGACGGAATTGGTCCGAATGATCTCAACATTGAATCGTTACTTGACCGGATCAAAGATGAAAATGTTAAAGAAATTATTCTGGCCTTCAGTACAACAATGGAAGGCGATACAACAGCTTTTTTTCTACATAAAAAAATACAACAAACCGGTCGCGAAGATTTGCGTTTCTCATCCATTGCAAGAGGCGTCTCAATTGGTGATGAGTTGGAATATGCCGATGAAGTAACGCTGGGGCGCTCCATTACAAACAGAGTTCCTTATGAACACTCCATGCGTCGCTAGAATCACCCTCCTATTTGTTTGTCTATAAACTTCCTAATCCTTAGGTTTACACTGTGAAGCTTTCTGTCGTAATAGTAAATTATAATGTGAAGTATTTTCTGGAGCAATGTCTGCATTCGGTCAGAAAGGCTGCAGAACAAGTGCAGACAGAAGTGTGGATGGTTGACAATAATTCAGTTGATCATTCAGTAGAAATGGTCGAACAGCGATTTCCTGAGGT
>JAYSPU010000075.1:0-3613 GCA_043721935.1 Bacteroidota bacterium
TGACCAGGTCAGAAATGTAGATAAAGTCCCGCGTTTCCTTTCCTGTTCCAAAAAGTTCCACAGTTGAGTGTTCTTTAAACTTAAGATATGTATCCCAAAACAATTGCTTTTTCAATCGTTCGCCATAGACTGAGAATACACGTAAGCTTAAAGTTGGTATTTGGTAAAGAGTGAAAAACTCCTTACACAATAACTCTGTCATGTATTTGTGCCATCCATAAGGCGACAGTGGAAGGATCGCATCCTTTTCTTTTATTGGAAGTGAAACCGGATTTCCATACACAGCTGCACTGGAGATGTGGATAAACTTACAATCGGGTTTATGCTCTTTTAAAGCGAATAATATTTTTGAAACATCAGTAGTATTGAGAAGATAGTCCAGTGCCGGATCCTGAATAGACACTGAAACATTTCCATTTCCACCTGCATAAATACAAACATCCGGCTGACATTGTGAAATGATCGGGCCATATTCCGGATTTAATTTATCAACTGTTGCAAACGGTTCCTTACCAGGTCGTGGACGAACATCACAACGAAAGACTTTTTCACCTTTTAAAGTGAAATAATCATCCAGATGAGATCCAATAAATCCACTTGCTCCAATAATCAGGATCATATTTATCTAGGATGAAGTTTTAATTATTAATCCTTGTCCGGTTGGGAGCGAAAGAATTTGATGGTTTACCTTTTCAGCAAACCGGTCAAAGGCCAGTTTTTGAATGAAATGATTTTCAAATCCGTAATCGTCCAACAATACAATTCCATTCTTAACAACTTTCGGCCAGAAATATTCGAGCGCTGCAATCTCAGGAATGTAATTATTCATGTCGATTGACAAATAACAAATATTTTCAACGTTACATTCCGTCAGCGTATCAGGTATGCTTCCTTTGATGATCTTGGTTTTAAATGGACGGAAAGTATTCTGCACGTCTTCATAAGTATTCCTGTATTTATAATTGGAAACGCCCAGCTTTTTTTCTTCTTCAGTTACATATTTTAAATCGAGTCCGGTAAATGTATCCATTAGAAAAAAGGTTTTTCCGGTTTTATTAAAATCAATATAGTCGACAATGGCGCGGGCATAGGCTCCAGTGTTTACTCCGCATTCTACAAAATCTCCCTCATAATTGCGGGCTACTTCAGCGGCCCAGCAAACTATGTGAATTCTCCACATGAGCGTGAAGTTTGGCCAGGGATTAGTTGCTTTTGCCAGCGCATAGGCTTTTGCAAATTTTGGCTCGTTAATAAAGTCTGCATTACTGCTCGTTGCAAGACCATCTGCATTGTATTTTAGTTTGCCGTGCTCACTAATAAATACAATAGAGTCGTAACGAATCTTACTATAGTTATTTAAAAACCACTTAGTACGTGCAAACAGTAAGCGTAAAGCTAGCAACATTATGGATTTAATTTTTTTTTGAATTGGGCCGGATTTCCGGCGACAACTGTATAAGGTTCTACATTTTTTACCACCACACTTCCGGCTCCGACAATGGCACCTTCGCCAATCTCAATGCCTTTTAAAATGATGGAGCGTGCGCCAATCCAAACATGTGGTCCAATCACGATCGGGCTGACAGGGATGCCTGTCCAGTCTTTAGTGCCCTCCATCCATTGACGGGTATCGTTTACTCTTTTTTTAGCATCCAAATGATGTGCATCTGAATCCTGAAGAATACAGTCAAAAGAAATCAAGGTATGATGACCAATTCTGATGGATTCGGCACAACCAATCAGAGTTCCTGAACCGACGAATACATCATCTTCAATGATCAGACTGGCATTTGGTGTATAGGTGATAAGCTGTCCTTCCACAAGACAATTTTTTCCTACCTGAATTATCGAGGTGGGATTACTTTTATAAATTTTTCCTTTTAATACCGAACCTATTCCCATGGGATAGGAAGATGGCGGGTTTGATCTGCTGAAAAAGGAACTTATTTTTCTAAACATATATTATTTCTCCTGCTAAACTCTTATGTACTGGTTTAGTCAGATTGAGTTTACCCGGTCATGGAATTAAAATGTGTTGTTGGTCACTTTGCTGATTTGATTCTAAAGTTAGCTTTTATTTTTAGCTTTTCTCCGAAAGACTTCGTGACGAGGAAGACCGGATAAATATAAAAAATGTTTTGAGACTCACTTGTAGGAATTTGGTAAATGAATGCACAATAGAAAATACTCCGGATACCTTCAATTCAGAGGCTAATGAATACTTATTCCCATTTGCAGGAAAGGATGATGGTGCCGTAGTCTTTTCCTTCATACATTGAAAATGGAGTTCCGGTATCAGCCACCTGAAAACGACATTTTCCTTCATGTATATCAAACACTTTCCCGTCTTTCCTGGCTGTTGCAAAGTGAAAAGCATAGTGATTTGGGGCGATAATATTTGCAGGAATTACCATTGTTGTGTCAATGATGCCATTTTGAATCGCTTTGTTAAACAAGGGTTCGTGAACGGTGAAAATTCTGTTCCCGTATTTATCCTGTAGTGCTACGGAAATAATTTCATCTGTTAAGGCCTTGGAACAGCCAATCTTTAACCGGAGTCGAATGGATTCATTAAATCCAAAAACTTCCTTGGAGTGATGATTTTCATCTACTGTTTCTACTTCAGATAGGAACAAGGATTTGTCTTCCGGATTTGGGTTAATGAATTTATTGACACTTTCCATATCTCCCAGGGTGAGATATCTGGAGGTGACGATATCTGTCTTGTCATTGATTTGAACCTTTCCATTATTCAATAAGATGGCTCTGCTGCACAATTGATTTACCAGACCCATCTGATGGCTGACGAATAGAATAGTGCGGCCACTTTTTGTAACACCTTCCATTTTACCGATACACTTTTTCTGAAAATCAGCATCGCCAACAGCAAGTACCTCATCGATGATTAATATTTCAGGATTTAAAAAAGCGGCAACAGCAAAGGCCAATCGTAATTGCATTCCGCTTGAGTAATGCTTGAGTTGAGTATCTACAAATTTTTCTACTCCTGAAAAGTCAATGATTTCATCGAAAGATGCATTGATCTCCTTTTTACGCATCCCTAAAATAGATCCGTTCAGAAAAATATTTTCTCTTCCGGTGAGTTCAGGATGAAATCCGGTTCCAACTTCAAGTAAGCTGGCAATTCGACCGCGGCTGATTATTTTACCTTCAGTAGGAGGAGTGATCTTAGAAAGAATTTTCAACAATGTTGATTTCCCTGCTCCGTTTTTCCCGATAATCCCAATGGATTCACCTTGTTCAACCTGAAAAGAAATGTTTTTCAGTGCCCAAAAATCCTCCGCGCTTCTGTTGGAGAAAAAATGCCAGGGCTTCATCAACTTACTTCCTAACGTTTCATAGGGAAGTTTTTCGTGATAAATACGAAAGAGTTTGGAAATATTTTGTATCTCTAATATTGGCTTCATCAGGCGAGATCAGCAAAGTAATATTCAGTCTTTTTGAAATAACTTATCCCAAAGAAGAAAAGAGCCAGAGAGATAATTCCGCTTCGCAAAACCACGTACCAATCGATAGGCGTTTCAGTGAGTGAATAGCGAATCAAATCGATTGCCCCGGCTAATGGATTCAGACTAAGCAATTCTCTGATCCA
>JAYSPU010000076.1:0-1786 GCA_043721935.1 Bacteroidota bacterium
TTAGATTCTATACAGATAATACTTCGAACCACTAACGAAAAAGCTAATTTTTTATTATCCAAATAGATAAGAATTGATCTGTTAGTGGCCAATGTTACAATAATCTATCAAATTCGGATGCTTTTTGAATAGTTGTTACAGCCATCTACAGGTAAAGGAATTTACTGAAAATTGATTCCCTCGCAGTAGTAATGATTAACAAACGCCACAAAACGATTGGATCTTATTCAACAACACCAATTTCGATAAAATACTTAACCCCCGCTAACTTTCAACAAATGAATAGATAATCATTAAGGGGAAGTTTCATTTCTTATAAACCGCAGCTCATTGTTGTATTCCGTCATTCGCTCATTCTGACTAAACTAAACATCCTGCCAAACTTAGTTTTGGAGTACTTGAATGCCGTTTCTATTTTGTAACTTTCAAACAATCCATTTTTTAAACCAACCCGGCTTTTCAAGTTTAATTATGAAAAAAATTATTTTAATTCTCTTTTTATTAATTACAGGCGGTTCGATTGTACTTTCCCAGACAACTGAGAGAGGGAAAATTGACAGCCTTGAAAAGCAACTTACCCTACTACAAGACATTGACAAAGTTGATTGCCTTAATTTGATAGCCCAAACGATTCCAAGCGCCATTTCGGGTGATCATTCCATTTACAACACTATACTATGGACTAAAAAGGCTGATTCCGTTTATCATTACGCTTCTATCGCATATATCGAGGCAAAGAAAATCGGTTACAAGAGAGGCATTGCTGAATCATTAGCCAACTTGGGAAGTAGCGAATTTACACGAGGAATTCCTTTTAGAATAAATAAGCAGAATGATTCTGCCTCTGTATATGCGGCCGAAAAATATTTATCAGAAGCTATATCTCTCGCTAATGAAATCAATAATGATGAAATTTTAGGCAGGGCATATTATGATTTAGCCGATATACTTTATTTTAAAAGCAAAAGACAAGATCTAAACATTAGAGGAGAATATTTAAAAAAAGCAGTTTATCACTTTCATAAAGCAGGTAATGAGGAAAAAGAAGGAGAAGCGTGTACCTGGCTTTGTGAAGACTATTCGGGAAAAGGATATTACGAAGAGGGAATAGAGTATTGCCAGAGAAGTATGGAACTTGCAAAAAAAGCAATTACAAAAACAAAAACTCTGGAAGAAAAAGAGTACAGAAATTTCCTCGTACAAGAGTCGATTGGTGACATGGCTGATTTATACTGTGCTGGAGGTGATTATGAAACAGCAATGGATTACGTACGCCAGGGCCGACAATTTGGAATAAAAAATAATACCGGTTGGGAGTTTGAAGCCGATATAGCAGGGGTATTTGAGGGACTTGGCCAACACGATTCCGCTTTATTTTATATGAAGCAGGTTACAGGTAAATCTCCAAAACAATTTAACCTGGAGGCGGGATTAGGAGCCATCTATCTGAAAACAAAAAACTACGACAAAGCATTAGAAATTTTAATGGAAGCGGTTGATAGCCTTTGGAAAAAAACTACAAATGGAAGACCTGTTATTGCTCCCTTGCTGAATTTAGGAGAAGCCTATTTTGGAAAACAAAATTATAAGACTGCATTAAAATATGCAAGAGAAGGAACCGATATAGCCATAAAACTAGGCGCACGACCATCTGCAAGGGATGGCTATGAACTGCTTTCAAGAGTATATTATCATTTAGGCTCAAATGACAGCGCCTATTTATACCTACTGAAATATACTCAACTAAAAGACTCTATTCAGAACAAACAATTTTTATGGAGATTGA
>JAYSPU010000077.1:0-1901 GCA_043721935.1 Bacteroidota bacterium
TTCATCAACTTAAAATTGATTAAAATATGAATGCTAAAACAATAATCTTTGTTATCCTCTTTCTGAGTTTATCGCTTTTAGCAAAATCACAAGGTTGCAGCGATGCCGGATTTTGTACAATCAACAGCTTTAAACCTACTGCTGATGATTCACTTCAATCAGGCAAAAACAATTCTTTTAAAATTGGAATTTCAACCGGTCAAGCTGATTATTCCATCTCTGTTTTAAGTCCGTTCCTGGAATATTCAAGACAAATCAATTCCTCCACTTCAATTGACGCTAAATTAACGGCAATGAATCAAAGTGGAAATGGCATTACGGCTTCCGGTGTATCCGATGTTTACCTGAATGTAAATCACGCTCTATCTTCTGCCTTCAGAATTACAGTTGGAATAAAACTTCCGCTAACGGATGGAAATAAATTGAAAAACGGATTACCATTGCCGATGGATTATCAATCAAGTCTCGGAACCGTTGATGCCATTTTCGGAATAGGTTATTCATTCCAAAAATTGAAATTCATTATAGCATTTCAACAACCATTGTCGCAAAATAATAATCAGTTTATTGCTGAAAATTATCCCTCAGCTTCTGCCCTACACAACTTTCAATCAACAAATGAATTTAAAAGAAGTGGTGATGTACTCTTCCGTGCTTCGTATCCTTTCCGGATTAACCATAAAATAAATTTGCTCACCAGCCTTTTACCAATCTATCATTTTAAAAACGATACATATAAATCAATGACAGGCAGTGAGGCAGAAATTAAAGGTTCACAAGGATTAACATTAAATGGCAATGTCTATCTGGAATACCAATTTCAGCAGGCACATTCTGTAAACATCAGCATTGGCGCTCCTTTTATTGTCCGGGATACCAGGCCTGACGGACTAACACGAAGTTTCGTTCTTGGATTAGAATATAAGGTTGAGTTTTAGAAGGTGTTTTACGTTCCTTTACAAAGAGCTTTTTTCATAGTTCAAAACCGTTCGACGAACCCATTTCTCTGCGCTCATTTTATAGTATCTTTGCATCAGCATGACCCAAGAAGAACAAATATCCGTTTTTGACATGTTCAAAATCGGCATTGGCCCATCGAGTTCACATACACTCGGTCCATGGAAAGCCGCACAATTATTTCTCGAGTCGCTCGAAAAAAATAATATCCTCCAAAATATAAAGCAGGTACAAATCCTTTTATACGGATCACTTGCAAAAACAGGCCGCGGACATGGAACTGACATTGCCGTACAACTCGGACTATCCGGTTTCGATGCCGTTACATTTGATGTAAATAAAATTAATTCGACCATTGCCGGTATTGCAACAGAAAAAAAACTGAATCTGAAAGCAGTGCATGCAATTACTTTTGATCCATCACTGGACATTGTTTTTCTTTTTTCAGAAAGTCTTCCCTTTCATCCAAATGCATTAACGTTCAATGCTACAACAGAAGATAATATCCTTTTTTCAGAAACGTATTATTCTGTTGGCGGTGGATTTGTAGTGAAAGATGGCGAAGGACCTTCTTCCGGGAAAACACGAGTCGAATTAAAATATCCGATTGACACTTCAGCTGAACTTCTAAAATATTGCGACCAAACTAATTTAAGTGTTTCGCAAGTGGTAATGGAAAATGAAAAATGCTGGCATCCGGAAACAGAAGTCAGAAAAGGCATTCTCAACATCTGGAAGATAATGACAGAATGTGTGTATCGCGGCTGTCAGACCTCAGGCGTATTACCGGGCGGATTAAAAGTAATCCGTCGTGCCGAAAAGCTGAATGAAAAATTTCTTGCAGGAAAAAAATATTCCAATTTCAATGAATGGCAACAACTCATTCGTGAAGGTGGAAATGATTTTAAATATACACTCGACTGGGTAACCTGCTTTGCACTTGC
>JAYSPU010000078.1:0-3450 GCA_043721935.1 Bacteroidota bacterium
CGAAAACTAAACTTTTTATTTTCTCATCTCCTTGCAATCCGACGGGAACAGTTTACACCAAAGACGAATTGCTGGCGCTAGCTGAAGTATTCAGAAAGCATCCATCCGTTTATATTCTATCAGATGAAATATATGAACATATAAATTTCGGAGGCGGACATCAAAGCATTGCACAATTTGATTTTATAAAAGACCGTGTCATCATTGTTAACGGTGTCAGTAAAGGCTATGCAATGACGGGATGGCGTATTGGATACATTGGCGCTACAAAATTTATTGCACAAGCCTGTGATAAAATGCAAGGACAATTTACATCTGCCGCAAGTTCGATTGCACAAAAAGCTGCTGAAGCTGCATTGACTTTGAATAATCAACCAACACTTGACATGCAAGCTGCCTTTCTTCGTCGCCGTGATCTTGTATTGAAATTAATGAAAGATATTCCGGGTTGGATTACCAATAAACCGGAAGGTGCATTTTATGTTTTCCCAAACGTAAGTTCATACTTCGGTAAATCATACAATGGAGAAGTCATTCAAAATGCAACTGATCTTTGTATGTTTTTACTGAACATCGGTCACGTAAGTCTGGTTACCGGAGATGCATTTGGAGAACCTTCTTGTCTTCGGTTTTCTTATGCTGCTGCAGATGATCAATTAATTGAGGCAATTAAAAGAATCAAGGAAGCGCTCTTGCTTTTAAAATAAAGAACAAACTTTATGAACGTCCAAAAACTTTTCAATTCTTTCAACGATTTAAATGTACTCATCATTGGTGATGTGATGATTGATAATTACCTCTGGGGAAAAGTGGAACGTATATCACCGGAGGCTCCGGTTCCAATCGTTTCTGTTCAGAAAAAAGAAAGTCGATTAGGTGGCGCTGCTAACGTTGCTATCAACATCAGTGCAATGGGTGCGAATCCTATTCTGTGTGCTGTAATTGGTGTTGATTCAAACGGTCGTTCTTTTATAGAAATGCTCCATCAACAAAACATGACCTCTGAAGGAATGTTACAATCGCAAGACCGACCGACAACTGTAAAGACACGTATAATTGGAAACAATCATCAAATGCTACGAGTGGACGAAGAGTTGGAAGAAGATATTACCACAATAGAGAAAAAACAAATTCTACATCGTATTAAATCTATTTTAGATACTAAAAAAATCGATGTTGTAATTTTTGAAGATTACGACAAAGGCTTACTCAGCAAGTCACTCATTGAGCAAGTAGTTAAAATAGCGAACCAAAAAAATATTCCAATAGCCGTTGATCCTAAAAAGAGAAATTTCAATCATTATAAAAACGTTACTCTCTTCAAACCGAATCTTAAAGAATTAAGAGAAGGAATGAAACTGGATTTGGAAAAAGGAAATCTGGACGACATTAAAAAAGCTGTTCGAAAATTAAGTACAGAACATAAACTTGAAAATGTCATGGTGACGCTTTCTGAACAAGGGATGTTTATTGTAAATGATAAGAATGAATTTCACATTCCTGCCCATATAAGAAACATTGCTGATGTATCAGGTGCCGGTGATACGGTTATCAGTATTGCTGCATTGTGTCTGGCTGTTCAGGCCGGTCCGGAATTAACGGCAACACTTTCAAATCTTGCCGGCGGACTCGTTTGTGAAAAAGTAGGAGTTGTTCCAATCGTAAAATCGGATTTACTGGAAGAGGTTAAACGACTGAAATTATGAAAGTAGAATCCGTAAAACCATACCGTCAATCTTCTGATCAAAAAAAGAAACAAATCGAATCAATGTTCGATCATATTGCCGGTCGTTATGATTTTCTGAATCACTTTCTGTCTTTTGGAACAGATATATACTGGAGAAAAAAAGCGGTTGCCACTTTACAAAAAGTTCAACCCAAATTAATCCTCGATATTGCAACAGGAACAGGCGATCTTGCAATTGCAGCAATGAAGTTGAAACCGGAGAAAATATTCGGCATTGATCTTTCCGAAGAAATGCTGGAGATTGGGCGAAAAAAAATAAAGAAAAAGCAGTTGTTTCCTCAGATAGAGTTACTAAAGGGCGATTCGGAACAGCTTATCTTCGAAGACAATAAATTTGATGCTGTTACCGTTTCCTTTGGCGTGAGAAATTTTCAGCACTTGGAGAAAGGACTTGGAGAAATGTTGCGTGTATTAAAACCGGGTGGCTCCGTTGTGATATTGGAATTTTCCCAACCTAACGGATGGATAAAGCCTTTCTATAATTTCTATTCATCTAAGATTACTCCGGGGATTGGAAAACTAGTCGCTCACGATAAAGAAGCCTACGATTATCTTCATGAATCGGTGAATGTCTTCCCTTCCGGAAAAGATTTCTGCGCAATTTTACAAAAGGTCGGATACAAAGATGTTAAACATCAACCGTTAACATTTGGCATTGCAACCATATATAGTGCACAAAAATAATTTGTTACTTTATCGCTGATGAACATTAAGACTCAGGCTTTTCTTTTTTCTATCGTTATGGGTATTTCATTTGTGACAAAAGCACAATTGAACGACCAGCCGATTAATTTACCAAAGTACGACATGCAACCCATTCATTTTGGATTTGTATTAGCGGTGAACTCCGCTTCCTTTCATGTAAATCGTGCGGGTGATTTAAGATGGAGAGATTCTGTCTATACGATCGAAGCTCAAAATGTGACCGGAATAAATTTAGGAATTGTAAGCAATATTCGAATCAACGATTATTTTGATTTTAGATTTATCCCTGTCTTGTCTTTTGTGCAAAGAAATTTACAATACACTTTTATTTATGCCGACTCTGTTTTAACTCCTACTCCGAAGAAGATTGAGTCGTCGTATTTGGAATTTCCTTTTGAATTAAAATTTAAATCAAAAAGGCTTAACAATTATCGTGTATATGTCTTAGCAGGATACAAATATTCTTTTGACATGATTTCACAAGCAAAAGTGAATCAACAGGACAAAGATCTGGTAAAATTAAATCGCGCCGACTATGGGTATGAAATCGGTATCGGCTTTGACTTTTATCTTACTTATTTTAAATTTTCTCCTGAAATAAAAATGTACAATGGACTACGAAATTTATTAGTCGGAGAAAACACAAAATTCAGTAGTCCTCTCGAAGGATTATATGCAAAAACATTTACCGTCTCCTTATATTTTGAATAAACATCAATGATCCGCTCAATCGAGCTGGTCCTTCTGCCTGAAGATGCAGCCGACCAGACCTTACAGATTCAACTAGCTTCAAGCTTACTGAATATTCACATCAGCAGAATCCGTGAGCTCATTATTACAAAACGATCAATTGACGCACGCGGTAGAACGGTAAAGATTCGGTTAATGGTCGATGTATACATCGATGAATTACACTCCGCTTCCACTGAACAAAAAACATTTTCATTTCATCAGGATGTATCAGCAGCACGACGTGTGATCATCATCGGTTGTGGTCC
>JAYSPU010000079.1:0-3187 GCA_043721935.1 Bacteroidota bacterium
GTTGTAAAAGTGTTTCCGACTTCAACTCCTGTTTATTATCAATTTTGTCCGATGGCAAACACTAACAAAGGAGCTTATTGGTTAAGCGAAGAAGAGAAAATCAGTAACCCGTATTACGGTGGCAAGATGAATTCCTGTTCTTCAACAAAGGAAACAATTCAGGCAAAGTAACTTTTTAATCAGTGCATGACGGAACAAAAAATCGTCATGCACTATTTTAAAATCACATAAAAAATGATACACGACTTATTTAAAGATTTTCCAAATCTGCATCCGCTATTTGTGCATTTCCCTGTTGCACTTTTAGCATTAGCAGTTTTGGCACAACTATCCGTTTTATTTTATCCTAAAAACATAAACTTAAAATGGCTTACATTCTTTTTACTACTTGGCGGTTTCATTGGTTCATGGGTTGCCGTTCAAACTGCTGTTCATATCAGCGGAGATGCAGACGATAAAGCAATTGAAGTTTTTGAAACACATCGTTTATTCGGACTGCTAACACTTTGGTTTTCGCTTGGTGCAACACTCATTCGTATTGCAACAATTAAATGGTTTCAAAAAAAATGGATGGAAATAGTTTTAGCAATTCTCATTCTCACAACAGGAACATTCGTTGCAATAGCAGGACATCACGGAGCGCAATTAGTTTACATTTATAATGTGGGACCAAAGGGAAATAATGTAATGTCAGAATAAAACTTAACAGATGAAAAAAATAAAAAAGCGTGTTGGAAATGTTTTCGGTTTATTGAAAACAGTCTTTACTAAACAAAATTGTTGCAAGAGCATAATTGTTTTTGCAATTACACTTGCACATGAATCACTTGCACAAAAGGTGGCTCGTTATGATCTCTATGTAAAAGATACTGTTGTAAATTTTTCAGGCAAACCAAAAAGAGCAATTGCAGTGAACGGACAAATTCCAATGCCAACACTAACTTTCACGGAAGGTGATACGGCGGAAATTTATGTTCACAATGAATTGGACGAAGAAACAGCCATTCATTGGCACGGCTTGTTTTTGCCAAATCAATACGATGGAGTTCCCAATCTCACACAAATGCCAATCGAGCCGCACACAACTCATTTGTATCGGTTTCCCATTATTCAACACGGAACTCATTGGTATCACAGTCATTCTGGCTTGCAAGAACAAATTGGAATGTATGGTTCATTTGTAATGAATAAGAAAGTGGACGATAAAACATTTAGAGATGGTATTGATAATTTAGCAACAGTGCCAATTATTTTAAGTGAATGGACAGATACGAAGCCCGAACAAGTTCACCGGAATTTGCATAATGCAACTGATTGGTTTGCCATTAAAAAGGGAACAACACAAAGTTATAGTGAAGCTATCAATCAAGGTTATTTAGGGACGAAAATTAAGAATGAATGGAAGCGCATGAATGCCATGGATGTCAGCGATGTGTATTATGATAAATTTTTAATCAACGGTCAAAGTGAAAGTCAGCTATCGCAATTCAAAGCAGGAGATAAAGTTCGTTTGCGAATTTCAAACGGCGGCGCATCCGATTATTTCTGGCTCACCTACGCAGGCGGGAAAATTATAGTTGTAGCCAATGACGGCAACGATGTAGAACCGGTGGAAGTGGACAGATTAATAATTGCAGTTTCAGAAACATACGATGTTATTGTTACCATTCCTCAGAATATGAGTTACGAATTTTTAGTAACGCCGGAAGACAGAACCAAATCGGCCTCGCTTTGGTTAGGAAGTGGAATGAAAATGCCAGCAACCCCGCTTTCAAAATTAAAATATTTTGAAGGAATGAAAATGATGAATGCCATGATGAAAATGAATGGAGATTTAGACGATATGGGAATGAAAATGAGTTTAAATCAAATGGACATGAATATGGTTATGTATCCGGAAATCACAGGTGAGGTAAAGAAGAAAGAGAAGAATCAAAATCATGATGACATGGCCGGGAAAGAGATGAAGATGGAAGGCGAACACAATCATGCAAACACACCTTCAGAACTGATAACCCTTAACTATTCCATGCTCAAATCACCAATGAATACAGCTCTACCCAAAGATGCACAAGTAAAATTGTTGAAATTTGAATTGACAGGAAATATGAGCCGTTATATGTGGAGCCTTGATAACAAAGTAATTTCTGAAGCTGATAAAATATTAATCCGCAAAGGCGAAAATGTTCGAATCATAATTCACAACAATTCCATGATGCGCCACCCAATGCATTTACACGGACATGATTTCCGTTTGCTAAATGGGCATGGAGAATTTTCACCGTTAAAAAACGTCGTTGACATTATGCCAATGGAAACGGATACACTTGAATTCAATGCCAATGTATATGGCGACTGGTTTTTCCATTGTCACATCTTATATCATATGATGAGTGGTATGGGCAGAGTGTTCACTTACGAAAACCAACCCGCAAATCCTGAAATCCCGGATCCGGAATTAGCACAACGAAAACTTTTTTCTGATGACAGAAAATTTCATTTCATGGTTAAAGCAGGAATCGAAACAAATGGCAGTGATGGTGAAGCTATGTTTGCAAATACCAGATGGAAATTTGTAGAAATGTGGCACATGGGCTATCATGCAGAGCACGGCTATGAAAGTGAAACGATGCTCGGCCGCTATTTCGGAAAAATGCAGTGGTTATATGCTTACATAGGTTTTGATTATCACTACAAAGTTGAAGGCGTTATTCAAAATAAATTCTTTGACTTTGAAGGTAGTCCAAAAAACATCTTCGGTAGTGATTTTAAGAACTGGCTTGGACAAACAAGTAATAAAGAAAACAGACACACCGGAGTACTTGGCGTTTCCTATACTTTACCAATGTTATTTGTTATTGATTCAAGAATTGATTTAGACAGCAAAATTCGTTTTCAATTATCAAGAGGTGATATTCCGGTCGCAAAACGTGTGCGAGCAAGTATAATGCTAAACACCGATAAAGAATACCTGCTTGGCTTTCGTTACATCACCACAAAATACACTTCCGTCTCTACGCACTACGACAGTGATATGGGTTTTGGTGTGGGTTTAACTTTCACCTATTGATAGCATTTCTTTTTTTATTCATTACTATTTAAAGCAATTCATCACGGATAGTTATCTTTCCGCCATTTCGGAACATCAACATTTCAAAACAACGGGAAATGATTAGTTGAATCTAAC
>JAYSPU010000080.1:0-25442 GCA_043721935.1 Bacteroidota bacterium
TGAATGAATGAAGATAAAATGCTTAACTCTTTTCTAATTCATCACGAATGAATGAACGGTAATTCTTTTGAGACTAAATATTAAAAACAGAACGGGTGAACAGAATAACTCTGTTCACCTGTTCTGTTTCACTTAAACTGAATTTAATCGGCCCGATGGGACCTGAACACACTCACTTTAAGTTCGAAAATTGAAACAATTTACACCAAATAAAAAGTGCACTGTGAACAGAAACTGTACACGGTGCACTGGAGAAAGTAGCCCGTGCGGGAATCGAACCCGCGTTTCATCCGTGAAAGGGACGCGTCCTAACCCCTAGACGAACGGGCCATTATTTAAGGACGGCAAAGGTAGATTTTTTTTGAAATCTACAACGCTTTATCTTAAAAAAAGTGCTTTTAATTGATGTTTAAGAGGTTATAAATTTTACGAACCAAAGAAAGCTACATCAATACTTTACAATGGTTCATTTCCAATCTGTTTAGTTAAAACATTGGAAATAGGTTCTCTAACAAGAATTAATCATTCCTCCCTTTTGTTTCAAATAACATAAAAGCGCGTCTTTAACGAATGTACTTCAATATCGAATCGGCATCCTCGGGTTGGAAATTCACCTCGACCAATCTGCCTTTTTTGTCAACAAGTACATAAAAAGGAATGCCGCTGTATTGAAAAAGCTCGGCCAATTTTACGGTCTCTTCACTGTCTGCAATTAAATGTTGCCCTTTTAAATGGTCATTCGCTAGCTTCTTTTGCCAACGACTAGTATCATCGGAAACATTGATATAAAGAAAAACAATCCGGTCTTTAAATCTTGGATCGTCGATATATTTTTGAGATCGAGCCATTCCTTGTAAACAAGGTGCACACCAGGTAGCCCAAAAATCGATCAGTACAAATTTTCCTTTGAAAGAAGACAACGCTACTCGCCGACCAATTCTGTCAGTTAAAACAAAATCAGGTGCCGGCTGTCCGCGAGCTAAACGATTGGCCTTTTTATATTTATCCTGAATAAAAGTCGTGTAGTTTTTATTCTTACATCGTTTCAAATAGTCAGTCATCAGACTATCTCCAAAGCGAAGGTCTTTCGACAGCAAATCTAAATGGTCTTTCATTTCCATCGATATTAAAAAATCGAATATCTGATCTTTATACGTTTCAAATATCGACTGATAATTTTTTTTAAACGCTTCAACTTTTTTCAATTCATCGTCTATCGCATCAGGTATGGTCGCATAAATTGAATCGTAATAAAACTTTACCCGGTTCCTTATTAAAGCAAGTTGATAGTAATTATTTTCAGCTGCCTGCTGATCGTCTTTATTAACATCTTTCAAAAAGCGCCAGTAATCATCCGTTAATTCAGCAATTTTAATTTCTTGTTTCACACTATCAAATTGAACACAATACATGTATCGTGTATCAAAGTACAGGTACTTTAATTTGATTTTCATGAATTGAATAAATTCCGTTGAAAATAATGTTGAATCGTATCGATTAAAAAACAACCAATTCCCCTTTTCAATACTGTCCATAAATGCAGCAAAACTTTTTTCGTCAGGAAATAACTTCGGATTAATACTTCTTTCATCAAATCCGGCAGCTCTCTCTAAAACCAGATAATTATTGTCCATTGCATTGGTCCCGGTAAATTGAACGGTCTGATCAAAGTGAAGCATGTCTGCCTCAAGGTGAATTGTATCTCCCGGTCGACAAAATAACAGAAGATATTCATTTCCTATTTCGAAGTAAATTTCACGTGGTTTGTCGAGTGCAAATTGCAGTTGAAAGGAGCCATGCTTGTCAAATTCGCCTTGGGTAGTAAATTCCTTTTCTTCAATTGTATTACTAAAATACTGAACAAAAACGTTACTTCCCGGATCCAAATGCTGAACTATCCCAGTCAGATTAACATATTGACCGGAAACAGTTGTGGCCATAAAAAATAAAAATCCAAAAAAGAAAGGTTTCATATCAAGAAGTTTAGTCGTAAATATTCCAAAATTATTGAGCAATTATATGAAAAATATTTCTTACTACGATCTTAAATTATTACTATATTTCATAAACGCTAAACTGTCCACATGAAAAAAATTCTACTTCTACTCTTTTTTGCAACCGCTTCTCTCATAACATCTGCACAAGGATTTTATACGCAGTACTTCGATGGAGCTGATACCTCTGCTTCCAATTCCATTTTTATAATTCCGGATACCACGGCAAGTAATGTCTGGCAAATTGGAGTTCCGCAAAAAATATTTTTTAACCGTGCTGCGACTTTTCCGAATGCATTGGTGACAGATACCCTAAATAATTATCCGCCCAACAACACTTCGTCTTTTATTTTTAAAATTCCGATTGAACAATTTTTTTTCGGAATCCTTGCTATCCAATGGATGCAGAAACTTGATTTTGATTCTACTGATGGTGGAATAATTGAATATTCCATTGATCACGGAACAAGTTGGCAAAACATTTCAGGTGACCCAATTGTCTATAATTTT
Organism: Bacteroidota bacterium; assembly: GCA_043721935.1. Classification (GTDB taxonomy): domain Bacteria; phylum Bacteroidota; class Bacteroidia; order AKYH767-A; family 2013-40CM-41-45; genus JADKIH01. The sequence continues at coordinate 2,505 of JAYSPU010000080.1, forward strand.
TATGGATTTCAAAATCCTCAAAATTTTGATACCATTTTTACCGGAGAAGTAGGATTTACAAAAAGAGATACTTCCTGGCAAAACATCTGGTTATGCTTTGATGGATCTTACTTTTCAAATGTTACTGATACCGGCTACTTTCGCTTTACTGTGAAAACTGATTCCATTGACAATGGCAATGAAGGCTGGATGATTGATAATATGTGGGCTGCTGTTACTTTTATTCACACTATAAAGAAAAATGATCAAACAGATTACATCCGTATTTTCCCTTCTCCGACTTCAGGGATTATTAACATTGAAACTCAAAAGCTGGCAGAATACCATGTGATCGAACAAATGACCTTGACCAATACCAAAGGTGAAATAGTTAAAAGTTATGGCTTGAGTCCGACAAAATATTTCATTGACATCAGCGACCAACCTTCCGGACAATATTATCTGAAAATCAAAACCAATAAGGCAACTAAAACTTTTAAAGTTGTTTTAAATAAGTAATCACAGATGCGATACGGAATTGTTGTCATCATTTTAGTATCCATCGCATGCAGCACGAACAAACCTTATACGTTTAACGAATCAGGATTAAAACATTTTCCTCCTATGCCTTCTTCGCCGGAAAATCCGGTTACAGTCAAAGGTGTTGAGTTAGGCCGATTTCTTTTCTACGACCCTATTCTTAGTCAGGATAGTAGCATGTCTTGTTCATCCTGCCACAAACAAAAAAGTGCATTCAGCGATGCTCCTGTAAAATTCAGTAGCGGACGAAACGGTGAAATACTGGAACGCAACACTCCTCCGCTTTTTAATCTGGCCTGGTATCCAGCGCTCTTTTGGGACGGACGAGCGGTTAGTATAGAAGATCAGGTTTTCTTTCCGGTAAGGGCTCATCGTGAAATGGGATTGGATTGGAAACTGGCTTCGCAACGACTGATTAAAAGTTCCTTTTACAGAAAAAAATTTAACCAGGTTTTTCCGGGAAAAAATATTGACAGTGTACTTGTTTCAAGAGCAATTGCACAATTTGAACGCACATTAATTTCATGCAATTCAAAATACGATCAGGTTCTAAGAGGTGACATTTTTTTTTCTAAAGAAGAAACGGAAGGATTTGTTATTATCAATGAAATGGTACAAGGAGATTGCATGCATTGCCATTTAACCGATGCCAATGCAGTAGGAACCATTTTAAAATTCAGCAACAACGGATTAGACACAGCTACTGTTCCCGCTAGTTATAAGGATAAAGGTCGTGGTGCATTAACCGGAAAACCGGCTGACATGGGTTTGTTTAAAATTCCATCGTTACGTAATGTTGCAATCACTCCACCTTATATGCATGACGGCCGATTTCAATCGCTACAAGAAGTATTGAACTTTTACAGTTCCGGAGTACATTCAGGAATCAATACCGATAGCAAAATGGAATATGCTTATAAAGGAGGAGTGCATTTATCGGAAGATCAGATGAAAAAGGTAATCGCCTTTTTAACTACGCTGACAGACTCAACCTTCATTTCGAATAAAAAATTTAGCAGTCCATTCCATCCTAAAAAGCTCTAAAAAAGGGTTCTATTGGTGACTTTTGTCATTCTCTGATTTAAATTCTTCTCTTAGACAGCCCTCTATTTATCATTAAATAATTGTAATTCAACTAATTGATTACTAACAATTCGGGTGGATAAATATAGATGGTCTTATTTGGAATCGTTCTAAATAATGCTTTGTTTTGCGTCCTCAAATCTTAACCACGACTAATGAAAAATATTATATGGTCACTTTTCCTTGTGATCGCAACCATTTCTTCAGCCTCCGCTCAATTATTGACCAGAGAAGATTCATTGACAGTCGGATTAAACCCAAATCCTAAAAGTGTAATTCTTTCCGGATATGGCCAGGCTAAATATTCATACGATGCCAACCTGAAAAGCGCAACAGCAAATCTGACAAGGAATATATTATTTGTTGGGTATCGGTTCAATGATAAACTCACCTTCTTTTCTGAAATAGAAATTGAAGATGCAAAGGTTGATGCTCAAGGTGGAGAAGTTTCTATTGAACAATGTGTTTTAAAATTCGACTTGAACAGAAACAGTTATATTCTTGCCGGTTTATTTATTCCACGCATCGGTATCATGAATGAAAATCATTTGCCTACAACATTTAATGGCAATGACAGGCACATCATTGAATCTATGGTTATTCCTGCAACTTGGAGAGAAATTGGTGTTGGTTATTATGGTACCAGTAATTCAATAGCCGGACTGAGCTGGAGTCTGGCATTAATGAACGGATTAAACTCGGCCGGTATTAATGGAACGAAAGGAATTCGCGAAGCTCGATTTGAAGGCAGAGATGCTACAGCTTCTAATCTGGCGACAACCGGCTCTCTTCTCTATTCATACTCCGGTTTGCGCTTACAATGGTCTGCTTACTACGGAGGCACTGTAGGATTAACCTCACGTGCAGCAGATAGCTTGCAACTCGACTCCGGTCCATTTGGCACTCCTGTTGGATTAACAGAAATGAATATTCAATACCGTAAATCAGGATTTACATTTAAAGCACTCGGAAGTTATTGCACCATTCCGGATGCAAATAAATTAAACAGAGCGTATGCTACAAATGCTCCTGAAGCGATGTACGGTTACTTTGCTGAAATCGGCTACGATCTTCTCTCGAAAAAATCAACAGAAGACAAGCAACTAATTCTTTTCACACGTTTTGAAGGACTCGATCTGATGGCAAAAGTTCCTGACAATGGAATCAAAGATGAAACGGTTAAACAGCAATACATCATTGCCGGTTTGACATATCTTCCATTCCGTGGAGTTGCTATTAAAGCAGACTGGAAATACCGGTCAACAGGAGATGCTAATCCGGCTTTAATCTTCAATCCGAGTCCGAATGCCCCTGCTTATTTAAAGACAAACAACTTCTATCAATTGGGTATTGCATATAGTTTTTAATGATGACCAACAGAAGAGAATTTATTAAGAAATCGTGTACAGGATGCATTGCACTAACCGGTTGGTCAGCCATAGCTGCTTTACTATCTTCTTGCAGTCCATTGCCTATTTACAAAACTGAACTTGTCGATAATAAATTTACAATTCCCATTTCATCTTTTAAGGAAGGAGAAAAAATGAAAATTCTCCAGACGAAGAAGTTGAGTTATGACGTCTTGCTCGTAAAAGAAAGCGATGTTAAATACCATGCATTAGAAATGAAATGTACGCATCAGGATACTAATCTGATAGCAAATTCAAAAGGCCTCAGCTGCAATTTACACGGCAGTACTTTTAATTTAAATGGAAAAGTAACCAATGGTCCTGCTACAAGACCACTATTACGATACGTGATTACACTTACAGAATCCGATATTATTGTACAATTATAATGGTAAAAAAAACAACCCTCTTTCTCTCAATTCTATTTCTTTTTTCATGTAAAAAGAATACTGAAATAAAAGATTCGAATCAAAGTATTCAGGAAATACAAACTGCTGCATTAACTGACTTCAGTTATAAAGTTGCTTTGCAGTCGTATCGCGACATGGATTCAAAGATTAATGAATTTTATACTTCATGTGTTGCACTTTCTTCCAACCGAACAAATGCAAATTTGGAACAAGCTAAATCTGATTGGAAAGAAGTACGTTCTATTTGGGAAAAAAGTGAAGCATTTCTATTTGGCCCGGTTTCGACAGAAAACATTGATCCGGGTATTGATACCTGGCCGGTTGATTATCGCTCACTCGATTCATTACTGGCAACAACAAACACCTTTGACCAACCTTTTATTAATTCGCTTGGTGATGAATTAAAAGGATTTCATCCATGCGAATATTTATTATGGGGCGCCAACAGCAATAAATTACCTGGAGATCTGACGAATAAAGAATGTGAGTACCTCATTGCACTTGCTCTCGATCTTCGTACAAAATCTGAATTTTTAAAAAACAGTTGGGAACCATCAACTGCAAATAATCATTTGGAACATCTGATTAATGCAGGAAGTATCACAAGTGTTTACACGAGTAAGAAGGTTGCCTTTGAAGAAATCGTCAATGCAATGATTGGCATCTGTGAAGAAGTTGCCAATGGAAAATTATTCGAACCTTTTGCAGGTCAGGATTCTTCTATTGAAGAATCACCATTCTCAGGAAATTCCTTAATTGATTTTAGAAATAATATCCAAGGTGTAAAAAATGTATACTATACGTCTTACGATCAAAGCGGAGTTGGCATTCGGGATCTGGTAAGATTAAATAATCTATCACTCAACAGCAGTATTACATCGCAACTTGAAAATGCACTTCAGTCTTTTGATGGCATTACCGTACCATTCAGTCAGGCTATTTTTACTCAGCGTACACAAATCCAAAATGTAATCACTCAGATTAATACATTAAAAGCAACGTTAGAAAATCAGCTTTTACCTTATATCCGTCAAACAATAGTTGAATAATGATTACAAGAAAACGTTTATTTTTCTTTTCCGTCATCGCATTATATTTAAGCATAGTTACCTTAAATGGATGCCGCAAATCAGAAATGTGGGAGGATGATCAGTTTGACGAAAGACTATCAGGTGGGATCCAGACAGTTTTTACAGAAGGTGTAAGTTCTTTTGCTTCTGTCTTTCCCATGTTAAGCGGAGCCCGATTGCAAGAACATGAAATTGGTGACACTCACTTTGAAGCATCCTTTATTGCATCTCCTGCTCCACTCTTTCAAGGACTTGGTACCATTTACAACAACAACACCTGTTTCAATTGTCATATCAATGACGGAAGAGGAAAACCAATTTTCAGCACTGAACCAATGACCAGTATGTTATTTCGGGTTAGCATTCCGGGTATAGGACCACATAATAGTCCATTGTCTGCTCCCGGATTTGGTGGCCAATTACAAGACAAATCAGTATTCGGGCATCAACCGGAATCGCATGTCAATGTAAATTGGACTGAATCACCAATTACACTAGCAGATGGTGAAATTGTGCAACTTCGTTCTCCAATCTGGAGCTTTCCAAATGCATACATTCCATTCCCTGCCGGTATGCTATATTCTGCACGTGTTGCACCACCCGTACATGGCTTAGGTTTGTTAGAACAAATTGATGAATCAACACTACTTGCTTTCGCCGATGAATTTGATAGCGATGGAGATGGCATTTCAGGCAAACCCAATTTCACCTGGGATATAAAACGCAACCGTAGAATGATCGGCCGATTTGGCTGGAAAGCTGAAGCACCTACACTTGACCAACAAATTGCAGGAGCGTATAATGAAGACATGGGAATTACGAACTACATCATGCCTGTTGAAAATAGTTTTCAGCAAATTCAACACGATCATTTGAATGATGAAAGTGAAGTCCCTGATAGTATCTTTAATGCTGTTGTATTCTATGTGCAAACGTTAGCAGTTCCCGCACGACGTAATGTAAAAGACCCGATCGTTAGACGCGGAAAAGAACTTTTCATGGCCGCAAAATGTGGAAGTTGTCATGTACCTTCGATGCGTACAAAAACAGATGTCACTTTTCCGGAAGCTTCCAATCAGCGTATTCAATCTTTTAGCGATTTACTCTTGCACGATATGGGAAATGCTCTCTCCGATAATCGTCCGACATTCGATGCAAATGGTAATGAATGGAGAACACCTCCGCTCTGGGGAATTGGTTTAACACAAATTGTGAATGGACATAATTTTTTTCTGCACGATGGAAGAGCACGCACAATGCTCGAAGCTATTTTATGGCATGGTGGTGAAGGAACCTACTCTGCTGACTATGTAAAATCAATGAGTCGAGCCGATCGGGAAGCATTACTTACTTTTCTGAAATCACTATAAATAGTTCTGAAATTAATCCCATACAAATCGCCACTCACCATTGGATTGTTTTTTCCAAACGGTGTGAAAAATTCCATCCGTGCTGAATGGTTTTCCCGTGCTATCAACCGCTGAATAAGTATAAGGACCGAATGTATAACCTAAGTCGCCACTCATGGATGCATCAACAAATTCCGGCGACCATTCTATGGCAACGTTTTGAAGTCCGCGCGAAGAAAAATACTTCAAAATCTCTTCTCTGCCTTTGACGACAGACAGACCACAATCAAGAACGGCATCTTCAGCAGCAAATAAAATAAATGCGCTGTCTGCTCCTATGCTTTTTACAGCCAGAGCAAAATCATGTTCTGCTTTCTTTATCTCTTCAATAGCTTTCAATCGAACCTGATCAGAGTTCGAATTTGACGAACATGAAATCAGCATTACGAAAATGAGTGAATAAGAAATTCGAGCAATCATGCTTTACTATTTTATTAATTGATTAAGATGAGAAAGACATTACGCCACCGTATAACTTTTCACGGAGTGCTTTAACCTGCTCATCAGAAATGTATTCATCAAATGTCATTCGTTTATCGATAACACCAGCCGGAGTCAACTCTATAATCCGATTAGCAACCGTTTGCATAAACTCATGGTCATGTGACGTAAACAATGCAACCTGCTTCCAGTCTTTAAGATTATTATTAAAAGCGGTGATGGATTCAAGATCGAGGTGATTGGTCGGTTCGTCCAGAATTAAACAATTGCCATTTGCTAACATCATTCGAGAAAGCATACAACGTACTTTTTCTCCTCCTGACAATACATTCGACATCTTCAATGTTTCTTCTCCACTAAAAAGCATTTTACCTAAGAATCCACGGATATACGTCTCATCTTTGTCCTTTGAAAATTGGCGTAACCAATCGACGAGATTATAATCACCTTTGAAGTATTCTGAATTATCATTGGGCAAATAAGCTTTTGTAATTGTGCTTCCCCAACTAACTGTTCCACTGTCCTGCGTTTTGTTTTCCATCAGGATTTCAAAGAATGTGGAAATAGCCTGATGATCTTTCGACACGACCGCTACTTTATCACCTTTGACAAGAGTAAAATTAATATCGCCGAATAAAACACTTCCATCAGAAGCATTTTTGGAAAGATGTTCAACAGTTAAAATCTGATCACCACACTCACGCTCTGCTTTGAAAATAATTCCCGGATATTTTCTTGTCGATGGTTGAATATCATCAATGACTAATTTCTCCAACAACTTTTTACGACTGGTTGCTTGTCGGGATTTAGAAGCATTCGCACTAAAACGTTCGATGAAATCCTGTAATTCTTTTCGTTTGTCTTCCACCTTTTTGTTTTGATCTGACCGCTGACGAGAAGCCAACTGACTTGACTCATACCAGAAAGTGTAATTACCGGTGAACAAACGGATTTTACTATAATCGATATCCGCAATGTGTGTACACACAGCATCTAAAAAGTGACGATCGTGAGATACAACAATCACTGTGTTTTGAAAATCTGCAAGAAAATTTTCCAGCCAGTTGATGGTTTCAACATCGAGATCATTCGTAGGCTCATCTAATAAGAGTACATCAGGATTTCCGAAAATAGCCTGAGCAAGAAGGACACGAACTTTTTCTTTACCATTCAACTCTGCCATTTTCAGGCTGTGAAATTCTTCCTTCACACCTAAACTGCTTAATAAATTAGCTGCATCGCTTTCTGCATCCCAACCATTCATTTCGCCAAATTGATGTTCCAGTTCAGCTGCACGGTGACCGTCATCTTCTGAAAAATCAGGTTTCGCATACAACGCTTCCTTTTCATTCATGATTGACCAAAGTTTTTTATTACCGATCAAGACAGTTTCCAGAACTTTGTATTCATCAAATTCAAAGTGATCTTGTCTAAGTACACTCATCCGATCTCCCGGCGAGATGATGACCTGTCCACTTGCCGGCTCGATATCACCGGCAAGTATTTTCAAAAAAGTCGATTTTCCTGCACCATTTGCACCAATAACCCCATAGCAATTACCGGGTGTAAACTTTAAGTTTACTTCATCAAAAAGCACTCGTTTCCCGTATCTTAACGAGAGATTTGAAACTGAAATCATTTTTATTGGGAATTTTTTAGAATTGCAAAAGTACTGATTATAAGAGAAAAGGACAAGTAAATGATTGCAATTCAGCTATAATAGCTCATTAAAGCTTAAAATCATTGTCTGTCTGAAATTTAAATCCCAATCGCTTTCCAGTAACGATTTTTGCCTGAAGACTTGAGTCAATTATTTCACGGATACTAATTTCTGTTGAAGGCTCAAATGACGGAGTAAAAGGATCAAAATCCAGGGTATAAAGAATAGCCGTCTCAATCACCTTGCTTAGATTTTCGTCATTGAGTTCAGTTGTTGAAAAATCGGAATACAAATAACCTAATTGCTTTTCACCTTCAACAAAGTAGTGATTTTCACGATTTACAAAAATACGGGCAATGAGATATCCGACATCGTTAAGTCTGGTGTATTTAAAACTATCCGAAAGAAAATTATAAATGAAAATTTTTCCGCAATACGATCGCTTTGGATCTTTTATTACGTATTGACTTTTCCACATTTCATGCGAACTGTCAAAAGTAAAAATGTTTGTATGCATAACAAACAAAAGTGTTTCATCAGCTAATGTAAATTGTGCTTCAAATTCATTTCTTTCATTAATAGAAACAGTAAGATCTTCGTTTATACTTTTTACAGAGGGTGAAAGATTTTCAACCAGTTCTGCCAACTGTTTTTTTAGCTTTTCAAAAATGATTTTCGTATTATCATATACTTCTTGCTTCAACTCCATTTTTTCCTGAAGCAACTGAAGTATTTTTTCGTTTTGACGATCAGCCATATGCTAAACAGTTAATAAGCCCTTGCAAATAGTACCCGTTGCTTTGAAGGCTTTCCTGAATAAATGCAAACTCCATCTTCCGGTTTTACATCCAATGGAATGCATCGGATAGTTGCCTTTGTTTCTTCTTTTATCTTTTGTTCAGTTTCACCGGTACCATCCCAGTGAGCATGTACAAATCCGCCTTTGTCCAATAACTGTTGAAACTCTTCATACGAATCTGCTTTATACGTATTGAGGTTTCTGAAATCAATTGCTTTACGATAAATATTATCCTGAATCTGTTCCAATAAATGTTCCACCTTCAAAGCTAAATCCTGAAGCTGCATGACTGATTTTTCTTTTGTGTCACGTCTTGCAACTTCAACTGTTCCATTTTCAATATCACGCGGACCAATTGCAATTCGAACCGGAACACCTTTCATTTCGTATTCTGCAAATTTCCAACCCGGCTTGTATGTATCACGATCGTCAAATTTAACTGAAATGTTTTTCGCTTTCAATTCGCTCATTATGTTATGCGCTACCGCTGTAATACTTTTCAATTGTTCATCCCCTTTATAAATTGGAACAATGACGACTTGAATAGGTGCTAGTTTTGGTGGCAACACTAAACCATCATCATCGCTGTGTGCCATGATTAATGCACCCATTAGTCGGGTTGATACACCCCAACTCGAAGCCCATACAAAGTCCTGCTTTCCGTCTTTGCCGGTAAATCTCACATCAAATGCTTTAGCAAAATTTTGTCCCAGAAAATGAGAAGTACCTGCTTGCAATGCTTTTCCATCTTGCATCAAAGCTTCAATACAAAACGTATCGATCGCACCGGCGAATCGTTCATTTTCTGTCTTCACTCCTTTAATTACAGGAAGCGCTAATGTCTCTTCAGCGAATGTTGCATATACATCAAGCATTTTTCTCGTTTCTTCAATCGCTTCTTCCGATGTTGCGTGGGCCGTGTGACCTTCTTGCCAGAGAAACTCTGTCGTTCTTAAAAACAATCGCGTGCGCATTTCCCAACGAACAACATTTGCCCACTGATTGATCAACAAAGGTAAGTCGCGGTAAGACTGAATCCATCCTTTATATGTATGCCAAATAATTGTTTCAGAAGTAGGACGAACAATTAATTCCTCTTCTAACTTAGCATCCGGATCAACAATTACAGAACCGTCTACATCATTTTTTAATCGATAGTGAGTAACAACAGCGCATTCTTTTGCGAAGCCTTCAACATGTGAAGCCTCTTTACTGAAAAATGATTTTGGTATAAATAATGGAAAGTATGCATTGACATGACCGGTATCTTTGAACATCTTATCAAGAATGGACTGCATTTTTTCCCATATTGCATAACCATATGGTTTGATTACCATGCATCCCCGAACAGCGGAGTTCTCCGCCAGGTCAGCTTTAACGACCAGATCCTGATACCATTGGGAATAATTTTCGGCGCGTGTTGGAAGTTCTTTACTCATGTGCTATTTGGTACGGTGTTTGTAAACTTGTAGTAACAAAAGTAATAATTAGCCCGACATTTATACTCGATACTTTCCTAATTATTAAAAGGAAATCAAATGAAAAAAATAACCTACTTCGCTTTAATTATCGCCCTTTTATCAGGGGCAGGATGTTCTTCAACCTATCATACAGGAACTCAGGATGATGTTTATTACTCTCCAAAAAATGACAGACAACCGGTTAGCACTACTCCCGCTGCGTCACCATCAACTTACAGCACACAACCAACTATCGGAAATACCGATTATTCAAACAATCAGAACGATCAACAGCAATACCAGGAACCATCTCAACAACAGCAACAACCGGATTATTCGAATTCAACGACCGATGGCAATGGCAATACTTATGTAACGAATAATTATTACAACGACGATAATTACAATTACCAATATTCTTCCAGACTGCGTCGCTTTTACGGACCAACCTACAGTTACAATTATTACGATCCTTATTTTACGAATTTATACTGGTACGACTACAATCCATACTCATATGGAACAAGTATCTATTTAGGGTATAACTGGTGGGCTCCTTCATACTGTTACACTCAACCATTTAATTATGGTGGTATTTCAATAGGTTTTGGTTGGGGAAACTCATTCGGTTGGGGCGGCTATAATTCATTTTATCCATGGTACGGCGGTTGGGGATACAACCCATATTACGGCGGTTATAACCAAGGATACTGGAATGGATACAATGCAGGTTATTACAATGGATACTACGGTGGAAACACCAATCCTTATTACTATAATTCATACGACAATAACAGTTATTACTATGGCCCAAGAGGTTCTGTCAGTGGAAACAGTCCACGTTCTTCCGGTCGTGAAGCAAGTGTAGCACCAATGCCTTTGAGTGGAAAATATCAGGAAGCAGTGGCTTCAGGAAAAATTCCTACGATGTCTCAACCAACAAACCTAGCTCCTTCCAGAGATCAGGTTGGTGGCAAGACACAACAAAACGCAACGCCTGCATTAACTCCATCAAGAGAACAAACAGGTGGAAAACAAACGCAACCTGTCTCTCCTTCACAAGAGCCATCACGTGATCAAACAGGTGGAAAACAAGTTCAACCTGTTACACCTTCCAGACCTACACCAAGCGAAACAGGTGGAAGACAACAAGAAAATACTACACCGGCGCAGGTTCCTTCACAAGAGCAACAAGGTGGAAGACAAATTCAGAATCCAACCAATCGACCTCAAACCTATCCTCAGCAACCTGTTCAGGAAAATGATGGTCGCCAACAAAGTCGCCCTGTGAATCCTGCTCCTTCCAATCCGAATCAACAACCTAGTCGTCCGAATAATAATCAAACAACTCCGCAAAGAGACAATAATTATAATCAGACACCTCAGCGAAATAACAATTCAACACCAAGGACACAACCTGAACAACCTCGTACTTATCCAACTCAACCTACTCAACCAAGGCAAGAGGAAATTCAGCAGACTCAACCGAAAAAACAGAATAGAACCTTTGACACACCTCCTCCACGTCAGGAAAACAGAGCACCGGTATTTCAACCGAGAAACGAACCGAAACAATTCAGTCAACCAAGTACACCCTCTCCAAGACAAAGTAGCCCTGCTCCAAGTACAGGTGGAAGAAGAAGATAACGAATAATTAATTTGAATAATCATTAAATTTAATCCCTCTCCTCCGCAAGAAAAACTGTAATTTTTCTTGCGGATTTTTTAAACCTATATGAAAAATAAACTTCACCTCAAACTGATTCTACTTTCATTCTTTTGCCTGACGACCGTTTTCGCACAAACAGATGTTGACGCTCTCCGTTATTCCGGAACGTCAATCACAGGCACTGCAAGATTTTCAGCTATGTCAGGAGCCTTTGGCGCATTAGGCGGAGACTTTTCTTCTATCTCTGTCAACCCAGCGGGACTTGGAATATATCGCACAAATGAATTTACGATTACACCTTCTATTTATGTTGGTGCATCAAATTCCGACTACCTGAACAACTCTACAAGCGACAATAAATACAACTTTAACTTAGGCAACTTAGGTTTGGTTTATACCAGTAAGTTGAACACTGACAACTCTACACAGGGATGGAAAAGCTGGAGTTTTGGATTCGGTTATAATCGAATCAACAATTTTCACAACCGGACATATTACGAAGGAAAAAACAGAAACAACTCATTGCTTGATGCATTTGTACAAAATGCAAACGGATTAAATTACGATAGTCTTGACTCCTATTATGAGTACCTGGCCTATTCAACTTATCTGATCAATCCGGATTCTTCAAATCAATACAGCAGTGTGATCCCTTTTGCGCAGGAAATTCAAAGAAGAAGTAGTGAAACACGTGGAGCAATAGGTGAGACTGTTTTTAGTTTCGCAGGAAATTACAACAATAAATTATTTCTGGGTGGATCTTTAAACTTTAGAAGTCTACGATACACGGAAGAAACAACCTACGAAGAACTGGATCCCGATACTACAATTCCAAACTTTAAACGTTTTCAATTTGATCAAAACCTGACCACTCGCGGAAATGGCTTCAATCTGAAACTTGGCATTATTTACAAAGCGACGGATAATGTTCGTTTAGGTTTTGCAATGCAAACGCCAACCTGGTATTCATTACGTGATGAATACAACAGTTCTATGACAGCAAATCTTGAAACCGGTGCAATAAAAACTGCAGACACTCCGGTTGGTGCTTTCGATTATAATTTAACAACACCTTTTCGCGCGACTGCAAGTGTTGGATTTGTTATTGGTGAAATGGGATTAGTAAGTGCCGATTATGATTTTACTGATTATAGCACATCCAGATTTGATGCCGGCAGATATCGTTTCACAGCTGCAAATGATGCTATCAGAAAAAAATACACAACAGTTCATACTGTACGAATTGGAACTGAATGGCGATATGAAAATTTAAGTTTCCGTGGTGGCGCTTCAGTGGGAACCTCTCCAATTCAAAGTGCATATAAAGTTACGGCAAATGATTTTTCACGAAAAAGTTTTTCAGGTGGTATAGGAATTCGGGACGGAGGATTTTTTCTGGATCTTGGATATGTCTATACAAATGCCAACGAATACTTTCAACCATACACATTGAATTCAAGTACAGTTGAGGGAGTCAGAACCAAGGTCAATACGCATAATTTTGTAATGACAATGGGTTGGAAATTCTAAGCGAACAAAAACCGAAATTTATTTATACTTTGTTTGAGGAAGTAAGCTCAAAACTTGATTCGCTCTAAGCCGGCTTTTGCTTTTTGATCAATGCTATTTCGGTACTCATGATCTTTCATTGATAAAACCAGTTTATAATAATAGGCAGCTTTCTCTCTATTCATTTGGCGTTCGTAAATCGTTCCGGATAACAATGCACTGTTTGCTACAAAATAATAAGGCTGATCTTTGCCGGCATCAAAAACTGTTTGGTAACATAGCAATGCCTGATCTGTTCTTCCTGTTTTTTCCATTATCCGGCCCATCCTATACGTATATTCAAGTCGGTCTTTTATTCGGTTGCTCTTTTTCGGAGAAACTGTTAGCAACATTCTTAGTGCATCAGAATAATAGCCTCCATCAAAATACACTCTTGATTTTAAAAGTGATGTATCAATAGGAGCTTCAGACAATGCTTCATGCAATGCATCTTTGTCTTCATCTGTTAAGTTTCCGCCCTTTGATTTACATAGATTTCGAAAGTAAAAAAAATCGCGCGTATCATTTTGAAACAATGCAATCCATGACAATTTCTGATAACTGCTTTTCAAATAATTTACACCGGTAAACTCATTAGCATACAAACTAAAGTCATCTTTGGCTGCATTCCATTCTCCTCTCCGAAGAAATGTCAGTCCTCGCTTATAATTTAAAAAACGAAAAGCATACTTTTCATTCTGAATGGCATCATTTAATATCTGAATCGCTTCGTCATTTCTTCCTGACTTCATTAATAAATTAGAATGACTATAGGCTAGCAATCCACTATTAGCATATCTATTATACTCTGAAAGAAGCATAGAATCCGGATGATCGTTTATGGAAAAAACAGATTCAATCATAGTCAGATAAAACAACAATTCAGGACGGTAGACTGAGAACTCAGAAGCCTCCAATGAACGATACAACAATTGTAATCTTTTTTTTCCGTCTTCTACTGTTCCATGAATTCCTGCCAAATCGCTTAACCATTGAAACTGCTTTGGAACGGATCCGGCTACAACATTAATTAATCCGGATAATTTGGTATTCAACGGAAAAGTCGGAAACGCTGCTTTGTTTTTTTCAATCAGATTATTGGCTTTAACGAAAAGAGAAACTGCTGAAACGTATTCACGGAATTTAACTTTCACTATGGCTTCCTGAATCATCAGCTCAGCCGGTGCATAAAGATAAAATGGCGAACCCTCGTCCTTATTCTTTTCAAATTTTTTAAAACGAATCTCATTGTTTCTTTTAAAAAGCTCAAAGTCCGATTCTCTTTCTGAAAGAATTGATTTTAAAAATTCAATATTCCCTTCGAATAAAAGAGAAAGATCGTTTCGCGGGAATTCTGTTTTCTCCACTTTGAGCAACTGTTCTGCCGCTATAAAATCCAGATTGAAAATATTAGTATACGCTTTTGCAAGTGTGGAGTCAAAAGATGAATAGGAAAAAGCAGAGCTACTGTTCAGAAAAACAAATGCCGGAAGAAAGACAGAAAAAACAAGTTGTTTTTTCCATGGCAATAGATTGTTCATTTTCATTCAGGTGTAAAATAAAAAAAGCTGCCTGAAACAGACAGCTTTTCTTTTTATTTTTTTTCAAATGTTACTCAACTGTAATTTCGTCTGCTATCGTTGGATCAACAAGGATGCGACCGCAATGTTCACAAACAATTACTTTTTTATGCTGACGAATATCCAATTGGCGCTGTGGTGGAATTTTATTAAAACAACCGCCGCAAGCATCACGTTGAATAGCAACAACACCTAAACCGTTACGTGCATTGACACGAACACGAGTATAAGCTGAAAGCAATCGTGAGTCAATAATCGTACGTGCTTTTTCAGAAATTTTCTCAAGTGCTGTTTCTTCTTTTTGAGTTTCTTCGATGATACTTTCCAGTTCAGACTTTTTCAATTTCAGAACAGATTGACGATCTTCCAACACTGCATTGGTTTCATCAAAAATTGCTTGCTTTCCAATTACTTCAAAAGCATATTCTTTTGATCTCTTCTCGGATAATTGAATCTCCAGATTCTGGTATTCAATCTCTTTATTCAACGAATCAAATTCACGGTTGTTCTTAACCTTTGATTGCTGACCTTCGTATTTTTTAATTTGCTCTTTAGCGTCTTTAGCTGCTTGCTTTTTATTATTTACTTGTTCATCCAGGTTATTTATTTCTTCCTGAATATTCTGAATACGAGTAGTCAATCCGATAATCTCATCTTCCAAATCAGTAACTTCCATTGGCAATTCACCACGAATGGTACGAATTTTATCAATGTTAGAATCTATTTCTTGAAGAACATAAAGTGCTTTTAATTTCTCTTCAACCGTAAACTCTGAATGATCTTTTGACATGATCTCTTCGAGCTTTTTCTCCAGCCGACTTACATCGATGATCTTTTCGATCTTGCGAGGTTTATATGTAACAGGCTCTTTCGGTTTAATTTTCGCTTTCGCTAATTTTGATAGACTCACGTTATTTGTATTTTGAGAAGTTAAAGCTTGTTCAGAACTGATACTAGTTTTTGTCCGCTTCACAGGAGTTTTGACAACCGTTGCTTTTTCAACAACCGGCTTAGCCTTAGTACTTTCTTTAACAGAAACTTTTTTAACAGTCTTCTCAGACTTAGGAGCTGTTTTGTTCGCCATTTGCAAGATGTGTGATATGGTGGATAAAACCTTTCAAAATCCGAAAGGCTACATATAGTGAACAGGATTAGTACTTACTTCCGTCAAACGGACGGCAAATGTAGGAAAATTTTTAGAAATAACCTCACTTATGAGCTGAATCGTAAATTGTTCACTTTCGTAGTGTCCGATGTCTGCAATCAGAATCCGGCCATCGGCATCAAAAAATTGATGGTATTTGTAATCGGCCGTTATAAACACATCAGCACCGGCACGAATGGCATCCGACAGCAAAAAGCTTCCGGAACCACCACAAACCGCTACTTTACTCACTTTTTTATTTAAAAAAGCAGTATGTCTGATGGAAGTTGTTCCCATTTGTTGCTTCGTTTGAACCAGAAAAGTATGCTCATCGACCGGGCTTTCTAATCGACCTATCATACCGGACCCAACATTTTGATATTCATTGTTTAAAGGCACAACACTATAGGCTACTTCTTCATATGGATGAGCTAATTTTAAAGTGTTGACAACGGCTGATTGACGAAAGCCTTCAAAGACAACTTCAATTCGCTCTTCTGAAACTTTTTCTTCTTGTCCAGCCTTCCCAATCACAGGATTTGATCCTTCACTTCCGCGAAATGTACCAGTCCCATTCATGCTAAAACTGCATCGATAGTAATTTCCAATGTTACCACAACCAACTTTGAAAAGTGCCTCTCTGACACTTTCTGCCTTTTCCGGCGGACAATAAAAGACCAGTCTTTTTAACAGATCTTTTTTAGGCGACAAAACCTGAAGGTCAGTCAATCCCAGTCTTTCTGAAATGACTCTGTTGACGCCATCTTTTACATTGTCTAAATTGGTATGAATAGCATAAATCGCTATGTCATTTTTAATTGCCTTTATAATAGTCCGCTCAACATAGTTTTTTCCATTAATTTTTTTCAAACCGGAAAATACAATGGGATGATGAGCAATGACGAGGTTACATTTCTTTTGAATGGCTTCCTCTATAACACTTTCTATACTGTCAAGACATACCAACACGCCGGTCACCTCAGTTTCCGGATTACCTACTATTAATCCTGCATTATCATATGACTCCTGATAAGCCGGTGGAGCAATAGATTCAAGGTGACTGATCACATCCTGAATGGTTGGCATAGCATCAATTTATTTATGCAGCGAGATTAAAAATCCGGTCTGCGGTGATTATTTTGCACGCAAATTAGAACAAAAAATAACAATCGTCTGATTTTTTGTAATTTGCCGCAATGCAGATTTGGCGGCGGTTTTTTCTTCCTTTTTCCCCTTTTTACGAACTTATTATCCGGGTAAGAAACATCTTGTTTGACAAGGGAGTTCTTAAATCCGAGAAATTTGATCTACCGATTATTTCTATTGGAAACCTCAGCACCGGTGGTACAGGAAAAACTCCTCATATAGAATACCTCATTCGCCTGTTAAGACCTTCTAAGAAGATTGCAACTCTAAGCCGAGGTTACGGAAGAATTACAAAAGGATTTATGATCGTACCAGATAATCCTTCAACAAAAATGGTTGGCGACGAACCAATGCAATACCATCTGAAGTTTAAAGATATAACAGTAGCTGTTTGCGAGGATCGTGCAGAAGGAATTAAACAACTGATGCAGCGAACAAACAGACCGCAGGTAATAATGTTAGACGATGCATTTCAACATCGTACAGTTACTCCCGGATTGAACATTCTGCTTTTAGAATACGACAACATTTTTAAGAAAGATTATTTACTTCCCGGTGGAAATTTACGTGAACCGCTTTCTTCTAAAAAAAGAGCCGACATTATTATAATTTCAAAATCGCCATCCATACTTGTTTCCATAGAGAAGAAAAGGATTCTTGAAAAGTTAAATGCAGCTGAACATCAACATGTTTTCTTTTCCTATATCAAATACGGAGATTTTTACAAAGTATTCGGACAACAAAGTCCAATGTTAATGGGAGCAGGCTATTATTTAGAAAAAAGATTTACCATTCTTCTTGTCTCCGGAATTGCGAACCCAAGCGGCTTAATTGAGTATCTTCGCCGCCATACTGACAAATTAGAAACCCTCATTTTTCCGGATCATCATGAGTTTAGTAACAAAGACATTGGTGAAATCAGGGAGAAATTTGATGCAATTGTCAACACAAGTAAAATTATTGTCACCACTGAAAAAGATGCAATGCGTTTGCAAAACCCTGAGTTAGATCCGGGTCTTCAAAAGCTTCCTCTCTTCTTTATTCCGATAGAAATTATGATTCATCAAGATGGTGAAAAATTAAATCAATTGATAGAAAATTATGTTAGAAAAAATTAAAGAAACTGTTGCTTCAATTCTAAAAAAAACCGGAGCAAAACCGGAAGTTGGAATTGTTCTTGGCAGCGGATTAGGTGGACTAGTGAAAGAGATTGAAATAGAACATTCGCTGGATTATTTTGACATACCTCATTTCCCTCTCTCAACAGTAAAGGGTCATCATGGCAAATTAATTTTCGGAAAACTGGGAGAAAAAAATGTGATAGCTTTGCAAGGAAGATTTCATCTCTACGAAGGCTACACCATGCAAGAAGTAACCTTTCCAATCCGGGTGATGATTGCTCTTGGTATAAAAGAACTGATTCTTTCGAATGCAAGTGGTGGAATGAATCCCAGTTATCAAATAGGCGACATTGTATTCCTGAACGATCACATCAATTTGCTTCCTTCCAATCCATTGATAGGAAAAAACTACGATGAACTTGGTCCTCGTTTTCCGGATATGAGCGAACCTTATCATCCCGGAATGATAAAGCAAGCGAAAACAATTGCTGATCAGTTAGGATATCGTTCTCACATTGGTGTCTACGCAGCAGTGAGCGGACCTTGTTTTGAAACACCTGCAGAATACAGATATTTACGTGCTATCGGTGCAGACATTGTTGGAATGTCAACTGTACCCGAAGTAATTGTCGGACGACATGCCGGAATTCCTTGTTTTGCAGTTTCAATCGTAACAGATTTGGGCGGCTTTGAAGTTGCGCAGAAAGTTAGTCACGAAGAAGTCCTGGATGTTGCTATTGCTGCTGAAAGTAAATTAACAACGATCATCAAAAAATTAATTCAAACCATCTAAAGATGAAAAAACACTTATTTAGTATCCTGTTCATTTTTGTGTGTACTGCCGGATATGCTCAATACGATTCGCAAAACATTTCGCTCCTGGGCCGATTTGATGACCCCGCTGTTAATCCTGAACCAACTTATGGAATACGTTATCAGGCATGCTGGGGATGGACGGATATACTAACCGGAAAAGAATATGGGATTATTGGCTCAACAGCCGGTACTTATATCCTGGAAGTAACGGATCCATCGAATCCGGTGCAACGCGATTACATTCCGCATTATCAGACAGACCTGATCTGGCATGAATATAAAACGTTTGGAAACTATTTATATATCATCAGTGATGATGCAGGTACTAACACATTACAAATTGCCGATCTCTCCTATCTGCCCGACTCAGTTCATGTAATCTATGACGGCACTTCTTTATTTGTTCATGCACATACACTTTTCATTGATGGAACGCATCTCTATGTTGCATCGGTCACCGGAGGTCCGGGCGGATTTTCTTCGATGAATGTCTACTCACTTGCTAATCCTGCCGCACCAACGCTATTAAGAAAACTGAATCAGGACTTCTCCAATATCAGTTCCGTTCACGATATGTTTGTCAGCAACGACACGATCTATGCGTCTTGTGGTTATCAGGGATTATTCATCTACCACTACGACTCTGATCTGAATCGATTTACACAATTAGGATCATTGACTACCTATCCTGATCAAGGTTACAATCATAGCAGTGTATTGTCATTGGATCATTCCACATTGTATATGTGTGATGAAGTCCCAGCCGGAATGGCAACTAAAATTGTCGATGTAACAACCATTTCTTCTCCTACTGTTGTTGATACATTTTATTCAAATCGTGGCGACACTCCTCACAATCCATATGTTGAAGGAAATTTCCTTTACATGGCAAATTACATGGACGGTGTTTATGTGTATGACATTTCTAATCCTAATTCTCCGGTGAAAGTTGGATACTTCGACACCTATCCCGATAATGCACCTGGCGTATATCCAAGTCCTGCTTACAAAGGTTGCTGGTCGGTATATACTGAATTGCCGAGTGGAATTCTTTTAGCCAGCGACATGCAGCGAGGTTTGTTTTGTCTTGACATCTCTACGATTACTTCTATTTCTCAACCTGATGCACAAACATTTCTGTTGTTCCCTAATCCTGCCGAAAATCAAGTGACGGTAAAACTTCCTTCAACTTTAAAAAACGTCAGAGTGACATTGATTGAATCAACAGGACGAATTGTGTCTTCATTAAATGCAAACAACCCGGCTATAATAGAAACAACTCATTTGGCGCATGGTTTATATTTCATTCATGTAACTGCCAATGGCTATTCGCATACTGAAAAATTAATTCTTAATTAAATCTGATAGATAAATAATCAGAAAAAAAAACGAAATACCAGAATAGCAATACTGTTATCTATGTCTAATCGCCAAAAGCGGTTGGTTAAAAATGACTAAATTGCGACCGATTTTTAACCTATGAATATTTACGATAAATACGAACCTGTCATTGGACTGGAAGTTCACATGCAATTGCTTACAAAAAGCAAAGCATATGCTGCTGACTCAACTGAATATGGCTCTGTTCCCAATTCTAATATAAGTGTGATTACCCTGGCTCATCCCGGAACCTTACCGAAAATAAATGAGAAGGTCATTGAATTTGCGGTTCGTCTCGGATTGGCATGCGGATGCGATATTCGTGAGGTCAACCGTTTTGCAAGAAAAAATTATTTCTATCCGGATCTTCCAAAAGGATATCAGATTACTCAGGATACAACTCCTGTTTGTACAGGCGGCGGCATTACCATTAAATTAAAAGACGGAGGAACGAAAAAAATAAACCTGACTCGCATTCACATGGAAGAAGATGCAGGGAAAAGTATACACGATGTAGATCCGTATGATACATTGGTTGATTTAAATCGTGCAGGAGTTGCATTACTTGAAATGGTTTCTGAACCTGAAATAAAAAATGGTGATGAGGCTTATGAATACCTGACAGAAATCCGGAAACTGGTTCAGTACCTTGACATCTGCGATGGAAATATGGAGGAAGGAAGTCTCCGTTGTGATTGCAATATTTCTGTCATGAAAAAAGGGGCGAAAACTTTTGGTCGTCGTGTGGAAGTAAAAAACATGAATTCATTTCGCAATGTTCAGAAAGCAATTGAACATGAAATAAAAAGACAGATTGATATCATAGAAGCAGGCGGAGAAGTTGCGCAGGATACCAGAAGTTTTGACGCAACGAATGGTTCTACCTTTTCAATGCGTAGCAAAGAGATGGCCAATGACTACCGCTATTTTCCTGAACCTGATCTTCCACCTGTTATTATATCAGAAGAATTCATCGACTCTGTCAGAGCCGCAATGCCTCCATTGCCGAATGAACTTCTTCACACATTCATTCATGACTTCAAATTAACAGAGTATGATGCTGATGTTATAACGGAAGACAAACAAACAGCACTCTACTTTAATCAACTTACACAACATACCACCAATTATAAAGCTGCGGCTAACTGGATTATTGGTCCGGTGAAATCCTACCTGAATGAAAATGCATTAGAGATAGAAAAGTTCGCGGTCACGCCTGAACGACTTTCTGTATTGATTGATTTAGTGGATTCGGGTAAAATAAACTTCTCTATTGCTTCACAACGTATCTTTAAAGAATACGTCAATCATCCGAATGACGATCCATTCCATATTGCCGAACGAATGAATCTTATTCAGGAAAGCAATGAAGATTCGTTGATGGATTTTATTCATATCGTAATCGCTCAATTTCCGGATAAGGTTGCTGAATATAAAAATGGAAAAATTGGTTTACTCGGCATGTTTATGGGCGAGGTAATGAAACTTTCAAAAGGAAAAGCTGATCCTAAAGTGACCAGTAAATTAATCAAAGACGAATTAGACAAAAATTGATTTCATGAATTTTAAAAATATATTTTTCTTTTCTTCTTTTCTAATTGCTGTTATTTTATGCATCACATCGTGTGGTGAAGATAAAAACAATGGAAAAGGCTTGATTAAGGGACGACTGATCCATGCAGAAAACAAATGGATTCGCTTACAACAAATCAACGATGAAGGTGAACATACGATAGATTCCGTAATGGCAGGAAAAGACGGAAGCTTTCAACTGAACAATCCCGCTGCCGGTCCTGATTTTTATGTCTTACGTGCCAATGATAAAAATTTAATTTTTCTCGTTCTGAGAAAGGGAGAAAGTGCTGACGTGAATGGCAATGCAGACGATTTTGAATTAACATATTCTGTACAAGGCTCGAAAGATTCTGAACTATTGCTAAAGCTCAGAAGTTTTGATAGAAATTTTACCGATTCACTTAACACTGTTTATACTCAGTTCCGAAATGAATCACCGGATAAAGCTGATTCCATGGGTATGATATTGCAAGGTGCTTATAGTATACAGATGGAGGAGTTTTCCAAAAACCTCATCTCCCAAAATCTGACATCCATCGTTTCTTTATCGGCTACAAAATTTTTAAATCAGCAGCGTGAATTGGCATTGATGCAAGAACTGGAAGATTCTTTGTTTGCTGCTTATCCGACCAACCGATATGTAATTGATTATAAAAATTTAATGGCCGGATTAAAAAAATTACCTGCGGGAAGTCCGGC